>CAZWRW010000243.1:0-2684 GCA_964636465.1 uncultured Ruminococcus sp.
TATGGTGTAATTTCATATAGGATAAATCCTAAGCCTTAACTGTGCTTAGGATTTTATTCTAGTTTACAGGCGTAAATTTACGGATTTGAAAGGAAAGGTATATGGCAACTTTCGTAGATAAAGCAAAGATTTCGGTCAAGGCTGGTGACGGCGGAGACGGTGCGGTATCGTTTCACCGTGAGAAGTACGTGGCTAGTGGTGGTCCCGACGGTGGCAACGGCGGTAAAGGTGGAGACATCTACTTTGTAGCGGATGACAACTCCTCCACACTGATAGACTTTAAATACAAGAAGAAGTTCCAAGCGGAAAAGGGTCAAAATGGTGGTGCTAAGCGTTGCACTGGTAAGACTGCTCCGGATTTAATCATAAAAGTTCCAAGAGGTACGGTAGTTCGTAACGCCGACAGCGGTAGAATTTTAGCGGACATCTCCTCAGATGAGCCTTACCTAATAGCTAAAGGTGGCAACGGTGGCAAGGGTAACATGAACTTTGCAACCTCCACTAGACAGATACCTAGGTTTGCTAAACCAGGTTTTCCAGGTGAACAGTATAACCTATCTTTAGAGTTAAAACTCCTTGCGGATGTAGGTTTGGTTGGATTTCCTAATGTTGGAAAGTCCACACTAATCTCAGTGGTTAGTTCAGCTAAGCCACAGATTGCCAACTATCACTTTACCACACTAACGCCAGTGTTGGGCGTGGTCAGGGTCGAAGAAGAGAAATCTTTTGTAATGGCGGACATTCCAGGTTTAATAGAGGGTGCTAGTGAGGGTGTCGGTTTAGGTCACGAATTTTTACGTCACGTTGAAAGGTGTAGATTGATAGTCCACGTTTTGGACGTTTCAGGTTGTGAGGGTAGAGACCCTATCGATGACTTTGAGATTATCAACAAAGAGCTTAGAAACTTCAATGAGGATTTGGCAAACTGTCCGCAAATCGTGGCGGGTAACAAGTCCGATATAGCCACCGAGGAACAAGTTTCCAAGGTTAGAGAATACGTTGAAAATCAAGGTTTAAAGTTCTTTGAGATTTCATCTGCCACACGTTCAGGCGTAAAGGCGTTAATCGACGAGGTTTCCACAGTGCTAGACACACTCCCACCTATAAAGGTGTTCGAGGCTGAACCTTTCACCGCTGAAGAACTCACAGAATCCCAAGAGGATAGACAGAAGTTTAACATCGAGGTTGAAGACGGAGTTTACTACGTTGACGCTCCATTTCTTGAGCCTATCATGCGTACGGTCAATATGGATGACTACTCATCATTGCAGTACTTCCAAAGGGTACTCAGGAGCAGTGGCATAATCGATACGCTTGAAAAGATGGGTATCAAAGAGAACGACACCGTAGACATCTTCGGTTTCCAATTCGATTTCATATATTAATGTAACGTCAATTCAATGCAACATTGCGGAACGATGTGGGCATCATTCCGCAATTTGACTTGACAAAAGAATCGGCATAAGTTAGAGAGGTGCTACTGTGTTACATACCATGGATAAAAAGACCGCTAAGAGTTACTCTTCATTGAGTTTGGCATTTCTAGGCGATAGCGTATTTGAGATACTCGTCCGTGAACAGATTCTAATTGAGGGTGACATGAAGATAGATAAACTTCACGACACCAAGGTCAAGATAGTCTGTGCCAAGTTTCAAGCAAAGGTAGTACCACACGTTTTGGAGCTACTCACCGAAGAGGAACTAGCCGTATTTAAACGTGGCAGAAACTCAAAATGCCATGCCCCTAAGAATACCGATATCGCAGACTACAGACTGGCTACAGGCTTAGAAAGTCTGTTCGGATATCTCTACCTTATTGGGGAAGAGAAAAGAATACTTGAACTTTTCTCTGTTATTTGGAAAATTTACAAGGAGGCTTTTTAAAAATGTCAGGACATTCAAAATGGAATAATATCAAGAGGAAAAAAGAAGCTACTGATGCTGTTAAGGCTAAAATCTTTACTAAGATTGGTAGAGAAATCGCTGTATGCGTAAAAGAGGGCGGTGGCGACCCTAACAACAACGCTAAACTTAGAGACCTAATCTCTAAAGCAAAGTCAAATAACGTGCCTAACGACAATATCGATAGAATTATCAAAAAGGCTGTAGGCGACGGCGACAAGAACAACTATGAATCCATGGTATATGAGGGCTACGGCGTAGGCGGTGTAGCAGTCATCGTTGAGTGCCTTACAGATAACAAAAATCGTACTGCTGGTGACGTTCGTCACTACTTTGATAAGTTCGGTAGTGGTTTAGGAACTACTGGTTGTGTAGCGTTCATGTTCTCACAGAAGGGTCTAATCGTTCTTGAAAACACAGGCTTAGACGAGGACACCATCATGGAAGAATGCTTTGAACTAGGTGCTGAAGACTTCTCCATCGAAGATGAAAACATCGAGATTGAATGCTCTCCTAGCCAAGTTGGCGAACTCCGTGAGGCTTTGACTGCTAAGGGTTACAACGTAATATCTGCTGAGGCTGTAAAGATGCCATCTAACTACGTTTCTCTAACCAATGAGGACGACATCAAGAAGATGACCGCTTTACTAGACCATCTAGAAGATAACGACGACGTTCAAAACGTTTGGCACAACTGGGAAATGCCTGAAGAAGACGAAGAAGAATAACCATCAGTTTGGTATATATACACAAAAGGAACGTTCAAATGACGTTCCTTTTTT
>CAZWRW010000244.1:0-2675 GCA_964636465.1 uncultured Ruminococcus sp.
ATAACATGGACAGTTACGCAAGAAAACACAATCGTGTAGAGGTTGGAAACTTAACCTTAGAAGTCACAGAGTACAAGATAGACCACGCTAGTGGCGTGAATAGTTACTTCACACTTTCAGGTGATACCGGTATGTACGTAAGCGGAATTAAACCTTACGTCCTCACGTTAAAGGGATACTTCCCTAAAGGTGAAAAGTCTAACTACACTTTGAAACTTGAAAATCTTCTATACACCGCAGAGGGTTTGAACTTCACATTGGATGGCTTAGCTATAGAGAACGCTGTAGTCAGTAGGTACGCCTTTAAAGATACCGTCTCAAGTATGGTACAAGAAGTAGAACTCACACTCATGGGCGTGGGAGAGGTCAAAGAGGAGGTATCCAGTGATGAGTAGTGTAAGCATAAAGTTCTTAACCGTGAACGACCACGAAGTAGTACTCGACCAAGTGTTATCATTTAGAGTGGAAAAAGAGTACTACACTCCATACACTACATTGACCGCTGAGGCGGTCTATCCTGTAGATAAGAGTGTCCAGTTTAAAAAGGTTGAACTTATCGTGGATGGGTACGTTCTGCACTGTGGTCTCCCTGATACTGTAATCTACACTAAAAAGCACAACTTCTACGTAGTGGATGTGAAATCTAAAAGTTTTACTGCTATGCTCTGTCAAAACCAAATTGAAGAGGGTATCAAGTCGAATGTGTCGTTGAACTCACTAATTGAGAGTTTCATAACCATTCCAGAAGTTGAACATGAAGACGACTCTACTACAGTAAACTATATCTACGTTAAACCGACATCATCATTGTGGGAAGCCGTTGTGAACTTAACCCACAAGCTCAACAATGGACATCCTTACGTTTGTGAGAATAACAAGGTCATGGTTTCTAAGAAGAGTAATCCGAACACGTTCAACATTCCTAGAGATGTAGCTCTCTCATGTGGGCGTGGACTAGATACCACTAGAATAATTAGTGATGTCCATATGAAAGACATCGACGGAAACTATAACAAGTATAATCGTACTAATAGCGTCGCTGTAGAGTATAATGTAGTTCGTCACAAGCATATCGACTTAGATAGGCAGTATCTTAGCAACCCTGAAGATGCTCTAGTGCATAAGTTGAACTTCAGCCTTAGAGGTTACAACTTCGCATTTGCCAGTTACGAGGGCTATCACGGTGAGGATATCTGCGACGTAGTAAACCTTTATGACTATTATCCTAACTGTAGAATCTCAAAGATTGAGGTAGTCGGCAAAAGTGGAAACGTAGTCACTAAGCTTTACACCTATATTGATGGGTATATCGATAGAGTACAAAGTTAGTTTCAACGTCAATTCGATAATATAATTTGCCTTCGGCGTTCCTCCATACGATAACATCGAATTGGCGTTATAATATAAAAAACGGAACGATGTATCAAATACACCGTTCCGAGATATATAACCGTTATTGTATTTATCGATTGATTAATAAGCCTTGCCCCAGTATACCATATGTTTAGCTGGTTTTCCGCAACATACGCAAACGTCTGATAGGTGTTCCTGTTTGAATGGTATACATCTTGAACCTACACCAGTGACTTCTTTAACCTTGTCTTCACAAGCCTCTTCGCCACACCACATAGCCTTGATGAATCCGTCACCTTTTTCTTGAAGAACTTTAGTAATCTCATCCATAGAGGTGCAAGAGTATGTACGATTCTCACGATTTTCTAGAGCGTGTTTATACATACCGTCACGAACTTCTACCAACTTCTCTTGGATAGCCTGTTCAAGATTATCAAGTGATACGACAGTCTTTTCTCTATTATGACGTGTAACTAGTACACACTGGTTAGCCTCGATATCCTTTGGTCCTAACTCGATTCTAACTGGTACGCCTTTCATTTCGTATTCGGCAAACTTCCAACCTGGAGAGTTTTTGCTATCGTCAAGTTTAACCCTGATACCACTAGCCTTTAACTTATCTAAGAGTTCGTTAGCTTTATCTAGTACGCCCTCTTTCTGTTGTGCTATTGGAATTATTACCGCTTGAATAGGTGCTACTGCTGGTGGTAATACTAGTCCATTGTCGTCACCGTGTGTCATGATGATAGCTCCGATAAGTCTAGTAGTTACGCCCCAACTAGTTTGATGTGGGATAGCTTTCTTATTATCTTTGTCGGTATACTCGATACCAAATGCCTTAGCAAAACCATCACCAAAATAGTGTGAAGTACCCGCCTGTAGAGCCTTACCATCATGCATGAGAGCCTCTATACAGTATGTTGATACCGCACCTGCAAACTTATCACTTTCGGTCTTTTTACCCTGTAGGACTGGCATAGCTAAGTACTCTTCACAGAACTTAGTGTAGACGTTTAACATCTTCTCTGTCTCTTCGATAGCCTCTTCTGCTGTAGCGTGTATGGTGTGACCCTCTTGCCATAGGAACTCCCTAGAACGTAAGAACGGACGAGTAGTCTTTTCCCAACGTACTACGCTTACCCACTGATTGTATAGTTTAGGTAAATCTCTGTAGGAGTGGATTATGTTGGCATAGTGCTCACAGAACAACGTCTCGGAAGTTGGTCTAACACAGAGCCTATCTTCGAGTTTTTCGTTACCCCCATGTGTAACCCATGCTACTTCAGGTGCAAAACCTTCTACATGGTCTTTCTCTTTCTGTA
>CAZWRW010000245.1:0-2663 GCA_964636465.1 uncultured Ruminococcus sp.
TCTATTATAGACAGTACAGATTTATCTAAATCGAACCTTTGCAACAGACAGTTTTGAGCATCTTCATAGGTTATGTTTGCGAGAATCTCCAAACTATCGAACGGCTCAACCCCTGTGATGTATGAGTTTAACATCTCATTAGATACGTCACTTACGCTGTCGTAGTCACGGATGGATTCACTATACATGGATTTCTTGACTAAATCAAACGTGGACTTGTCTAGACCTTCACGTTTAGCACGTTCAATCTCAGCGAAAAGCCTGTTTTTCACCTCATGGATGTCCGTGCTTTCCCCACTGAATATTATACTAAAGAAACCGTCTCCATTGAATACCGTAGTGCCAAACTCAGAGTTGATAAGTCCATCTTTCATGAGCTGTTCATTGAACTGTGAACTGGTATCTATCAAGGTGTTTGCGACTAGGTAGGATTCCAATTCGGCTTTGAGATTCTCTCTGCCGATTTCAGGCTTGGATTTAAATCCTAAGTAGAATATCGGTACGCCTACAGGAAGATGGTCAACTACTTCATTTTTGACGACTGTCTCAGGTTCAACTGGTGGTATGGATTCTACTTTGACATCCTTGCTAGGTTTTAGGCACTCGTCAGCGACTTTTAAGACTTCATCAAGTTTGATGTTACCCGCAATACATAACACCATATTATTCAAGTTGTAGAAAGTTTCGTAACACTTGTAAAGTAGTGGTGCATCTATCTTAGCGATACTTTCAACAGTACCGGCAATGTTAATCTTCACTGGATGGTTATAGTACATAGCATCCAACATATTGAAGAACACCCTCCATGATGGATTGTCATCAGTCATTTTAATCTCTTGTCCGATTATGCCCTGTTCTTTGTCCACGCTTTCCTGTGTGAAGTAAGGCTCTTGTACGAACGTTAATAGTATCTTTAGACTTTCGTACTCATTTTCGGAGGTGCTAAAGAGATAGCAAGTCTTATCAAATGAGGTGAACGCATTCGCAGATGCACCAGTCTGTGCGTATAGTTCAAAGACGTCAGTATCTTCATTTTCAAAGAGTTTGTGTTCCAAGAAGTGAGCTATACCCTCAGGAACAGTGGTGAACTCAGTATCTTCACTGGTTTTGAACACGTTGTTTATAGAACCGTATTTCGTTCCAAAGAGTGCCTCCGTAGTGCTGAAACCCTCCATTTCACACACCAAGATGGTCAATCCACTAGGATGGTCTACCTTAAACACCTTGTCACCAGTAATCTTACTCTCTATGATGGTTTTTTTATATGACATATAAAGTTCCTTTCTATTCTATTCAACGCTCTTTGGTTTCAATAGGTATATAGTATCAAGCTTTAAGGCTTTTGCGGATTCTATTACATCCTCTCGAGTTATGGCGTAGTAGTGTTCACGTTCACTTTCGATGGTTCGTTCAGTATCGAAAAGTACATCACTAAAGTACCAGCTTACGTATGAAGACTGTGTATCACCTACGGATTTTAATGAGTTGCACACGAACTTCTTAGAGTTTTCTAGCTCATCATCCGTGAAGTTGCCGTTCTTGAGGTCTTCAACCTGTTGCAAGATGGCTATCTTAGCTTTCTCAAAGTTTTCATACTCGATACCGCTATCCAATAGGAACGTGGCTTTTCTGTAGTCGTAGGAGCTTTGACAGTAGTAACACAGACTCAACTTCTCCCTGACGTTGGCGAACAACTTCGAAAATGGTGAACCTCCTAGCATGGTGTTCATAACTACGTTGGAGTATTTCTCATTTGAAACAGTCTTCAATGCTATGACCATCTTGGATTGGTTGACATCTAACTCCTCTACGACTTCCGCAACCTGCTCCTTGATGATACTAGGTTGTACTATTGGCTTGGTTTGAGGGTCTCGCTCCACAGTCGATAGGGCATCCTTAAAAGTCTTTTCTAGGTTGGACTTTTCACTACTACCTACATAGAATATCTCAATGTTTGCGGTCTTTAAGAGATTCTTATAGGTTTCAAAAGCCTCCGTGGATGTAGCCTTTAGAGTAGCATCCTTAGTGCCGTAGGCTGAAATACTCACCGGTTCACCCTTATATATGATTTTTCTTGCCTTACCCAATACGTAACTACGCTTATTGTTGATTTCTCCATCTATACAGTCTAGGATTTCTTTCTTACTGATATAGAACGAATCCTCATCAAAGTGACCATCCTGCACGTTAGGTCGCAACAGACAGCCTAAAAGTACTCGAACTACCTCATCCGTGATGTTGTCGCCATCGTAGGCGAAACGGTCATCTATGAACTTCGCACTTACTGAGAGTATCTGTATATCCCCCACCTTTGATGTGCCTGAGTACATACTCGAACCGTATAACTCATTGAGTTTTTTACTTAACTTCCTAAAGCTATCGTATTCGGCATTACTAGAAGTCAACGTGCTTATCGCTAGGGCGTTCAACGCTGAAGACTCTTCTTTAAGTGGTACTACTAACTTTATCGTTATAGCGTTACACTTGAACTTATTATCTATGATGGTGTTGTATCCTACACTTTTTGATAATTCTACTCTTTTATATTCAAAAGACATTTATTCAAAAAACCTCCTGTTTAAATTTCTAACAATACTATTATAGCACACATCAAGAAAAATAGCCATAGGGTTTTGGTGATTTTAATTAAAATCAATTCCATT
>CAZWRW010000246.1:0-2662 GCA_964636465.1 uncultured Ruminococcus sp.
GGAACGATTTAAACATCGTTCCGTGTTTGATTTTGAAAACTAATCGTTATTCAATCTGTTCATATCCTCGTAAGTTATCTTTCCGTTTTCCTTTTCAAAATCCGCTATGTGTTTCCTGATGAGTATCTCAAGTTCTTTGTTTTTGGTTCTGCCATTGTATTTAGAAATATAGCCTAACTTATCCAACATGAGAGCAGGTATTCTCAAAGAAAATTTTGGGTAATCTGTAGTTTTCATAAAAATCAGCCTCTTTCTATTAATTAATTTTTTATAATATAATGCCAATTCGGCAAATTATATAGGTTAAGCATATTTAAAAATCAATCAAAGATTGATTTTTCTAGGAACGGTCATAGCCCGTTCCCTACATAGGATATCAAATTTTTTAAGATTTAAAATTTTTTTAAAAAATCTATTGACATTTGTAGTTCTTTGTGATATAATATACAAGTCGGTTGACATTGGGATGTAGCCAAGCGGTAAGGCAACGGACTTTGACTCCGTCATGCGTGGGTTCAAATCCCGCCTTCCCAACCAATTTGATAATGTCGAGTGGGTTTAGACCTGCTCGACATTTTGTTATAATGAACGCCAATTCAATAATTTAATTTATCCATAAGATGAGGAGTGTAGTAATTATGGCTAAGAGTAAATCCATATACGTGTGTAATCAGTGTGCTTTTGAGAGTAGCAAATGGAATGGTCAATGTCCGAACTGTGGCAGTTGGAACTCCTTTGAGGAGACGACTCCAACGGACTATAAAACCAGTAGTGGCGGTAGGTCGGTCAGTTTGGCTAGTGTGGACTTATCTTCAAAAGTGCAAGGAATCTCAAGCGTGGCTATGGATGACGACGTACGTTACTTCACAGGCAACGCCGAACTTGACAGAGTACTCGGTGGCGGATTAGTTAAAGGTAGTATCGTGCTTTTGGGCGGTGAGCCAGGTATAGGAAAATCCACGTTACTACTACAGATTTGCCAACACTTAGGCAAAAGTTACTCAATACTTTACGTTTCAGGTGAGGAGAGCGTCCGACAGATTAAGATTAGAGCCGTCCGAATGTCAGTAGATAGTCCAAACTTATACCTACTATCCACCACGGATGCACAAGCAGTATGTGACACCATAGTATCCACCAAACCCGATGTAGTAATAATAGACAGTATTCAAACCATGGGCTTAGCACAGATAACCTCTAGTCATGGTAGTATCACGCAAGTTAGAGAGTGTACCAACCTATTCATGCACACCGCCAAAAATGAGGAAGTCCCAATCTTCATAGTGGGACACGTCAACAAAGATGGTGCTATTGCAGGACCAAAAGTCATGGAACACATCGTGGATGCAGTGCTATATTTCGAGGGCGAACGCAACTTAAACTATAGAGTTTTAAGAGCGGTCAAAAATAGGTATGGTTCTACTAACGAAATAGGCGTGTTCGAGATGGTAGACAACGGTCTAAAAGAAGTACCTAACCCATCACAGATGTTTTTGGAAGGTCGTCCTGTAGGTGTCTCTGGAACGTGTGTAGCGTGTCTTATGGAGGGTTCTCGCCCAATACTCATAGAAGTTCAAGCGTTATCCACGAAGAGCAACTTTTCAGCACCTAGACGTATGGCTACCGGTTTTGACTTTTCACGTTTAGCCATCATACTTGCGGTACTCGAAAAGCGTTGCGGACTGTTCTTCGCCACATTGGACGTTTACCTAAACATAGTTGGCGGTTTCCGTTTGGATGAACCTGCTGGAGACTTATCTGTAGCGTTGGCATTGTACTCTAGCGTAGTGAACACGCCCCTCAACGATAAGTTGGTAGCATTCGGAGAAGTAGGTCTCGGTGGTGAAGTTAGAGGAGTTTCCCACGCTGTGCAACGTGTCAAGGAGGCTCAACGTATGGGTTTTGAAGTTTGCGTAATCCCAAGGCAGAACCTTAAAGAAGTCAATCCGAAAGACTACAACATGGAGATTTTCGCCGTATCGAATTTAAGACAAGCTTTTGGTGTGTTAAAGTCCACTGAGAATAATTCTAATGCGTAAGTTCGATAAATATATTTTAGGAGTGATATTTTTAAATGTCTAACAGTAACAATTTAGAGATTGAAAGAAAGTTTTTAATCAAGTATCCAGAGTTTGAGAGCCTTGCGTTTGAACGTAGAATTGAGATTTCTCAAACCTACCTAGTTAGAAAAAATCCCGAAGTGGAAAGACGTATCCGTTCATGGGGCGAAGACGGAATCACTAAATACTACTATACCGAAAAAGTGTTCCTCACTAAGTGTACACGTCAAGAGGTGGAAAGTGAAATCACAAAATCCGAATATGAAACCCTAAAACTTGAAAAGGAGAACTCCATCGTGACGGTTGAAAAAGTTCGTTACAACGTTGAATCCAATGGGTTGACTTTTGAAATTGATGTATACCCTTTTTCAAAAAACTACGCTATCATGGAAGTTGAACTCGAAAATGAAAGCCAAGAGTACACCATCCCACATGGTGTTGAAGTCGTCCGTGAAGTTACTGGCATAAACGAGTATGCGAACATCTCACTGTGTACGGCACAAAAGTTTCCTAACGAACACATTTAAAAAATGGAACGTTTCATAAACGTTCCATTATTTTTTTACACCATAGTTAGAAAGTGGATTATCTTCGGAAGCGTT
>CAZWRW010000247.1:0-2647 GCA_964636465.1 uncultured Ruminococcus sp.
CTCTAGTTTAATATCAATTGGATTGTCGAAGGCATACGAACTACCATAATCTTTTGTGCAAAGTTATCATATTTTAGATGGTTTTGGCTTTTTGAAATGTTCCATTTTCTAAAAACTCTTGATTTAAAAACAATCGTATGTTATAATTATTAAGGTGAACATTTTTTAGTATGAGTTTAAATTTTTAGAGGTGTTTAAATCATGAATATCTATATTGTAACGGGTCATTATGGTGTCGGGAAGACTAACTTGTGCGTAAATATGGCGATGTCTCTTTCAAATGTGGACGGTGCAAAAGTTTCCGTTATAGATTTGGATACCGTAAACCCATACTTCCGTACGGCTGACTTTAAAACCTTATTTGAAAATCACAACATAGATTTGATATCCTCAGTGTATGCAAACTCAAATCTAGATACACCAGCCATAACTTTTGGAATAGAGAGTATAATAAAAAGTGGTCAAAGTAACGATTCTCTAATCATAGACGTTGGCGGTGACGATACTGGAGCTTTCGCATTAGGACAGTTCGCAACTATGCTAAGTGCATACGACTTTAGAATGTTCTATGTAGTGAACAGTTATCGTTATCTAACTAGCACCCCTGAGGAAGCATTAAACCTCATGTATGGCATAGAGACGGCATCTAGGTTGAAACATACAGGAATCATAAACAATTCAAACCTAGGCGGTGAAACCACTATCGAGGTGGTAGAACGTTCAAGAACATTTGCGGAGAGTCTGTCTAAAGTGAGTGGTCTGCCTATAGTGGCAACCTGCTATCCTGATAGTGCCTACGGTTCGGTAAATGCTAATGATAAACTTTTCATAAAAAGGTACGTCATGCCCCTTTGGGAAGATGTATAATCATAATAATCAACGCCAATTCGATAAATTACGTATTTGTGAGAGTTTAAAAATCCCATGTAGGGAACGGGCTGTGACCGTTCCTCAGAATCAAGCGGAGCTTGATTGAATATATCGAACTCACGTTATTTTAATGTTATTTTAATCTTTGTATGCTAAGATTGTATATATATGTTTAGAACGAAAGGAAGCGAGAAGATGGCACATATTACTGTAAACTTCGAGAAGTGTAAGGGCTGTGCTTTGTGTACTTCAGTGTGTCCAAAAAATATAGTGGTTATCCAAAAAGAGAATAGAAATTCTAAAGGGTACTTTACCGCCACTTGCACAGACAGTTCCAAATGTGTTGGCTGTGCTATGTGTGCTATGATGTGTCCTGACTGTGCCATAACGGTTGAAAGGTAGGGGTGATAAACTTGGAAAGAAATCTTATGAAAGGCAATGAGGCTCTCGCCGAAACTGCCATTAGGGTAGGCTGTAAGTGCTACTTCGGATACCCTATCACGCCACAGACGGAAATATCTGCGTATATGGCAAAACGTATGCCCCAAACTGATGGTGGTGTATTCATACAAGCAGAATCCGAAATTGCAGCGATAAACATGGTCTTAGGGGCGTCAGCGTCGGGCGTTAGGGCTATGACTTCTTCGTCTTCTCCTGGAATCTCATTAAAATCCGAGGGTGTTTCTTATATGGCTGCCTGTGACCTCCCAGGGGTTATAGTCAACGTACAGAGAGGTGGCCCTGGTTTGGGTGGTATACAGCCATCACAATCGGATTACTGGCAAGCTACTAAAGCATTGGGTCATGGAGATTTTCAAATCTTAGTGTTTGCACCTGCATCCGTTCAAGAGATTATCGACTTAACCTCTATGGCGTTCGATACTTCCGACCACTACAGAATACCCGCTATGATTTTAGCAGATGGTCTACTCGGTCAAATGATGGAACCTGTAACTTTCCCTGAAATCGAACCTAACCATATAGATAAACCTTGGGCGTGTAACGGTCACAATAACAAGAGACCTCACAACATTATTAACTCATTATACTTACAAGCCGACATCCTAGAGAGGATAGTCGTAGATAGGTATAAACGTTATGAAATCGTGAAACAAGAGTTACATATGGCAGAGAGTTACCTCACCGAAGATGCAGACATAATAGTCGTAGCATACGGTGCTACCGCTAGGATAGTAAAATCGGCTGTAGTACAGGCTAGGAAGTTAGGTGTCAAAGTAGGATTGTTTAGACCTATCACACTATGGCCTTTCCCAGTGGAAGAGATTAATCAAGCTGTAGAGGGTTGTAAACAAGTACTCTGTGTAGAGATGTCCATGGGTCAAATGGTTGACGATGTAAAGTTAGCTATCAACTGTTCTAAGCCTGTGAGCTTTTTCGGTAGGACTGGCGGAGTAATCCCAACACCTAAAGAGGTTTTAAACAGAATCATAGAACTTGGAGGTGCCAACTGATATGGCTATAGTGTTTGAAAGACCTAAATCCCTATTGGACGTTTCAACTAGCTACTGCCCCGGATGTACTCATGGTATAGTACATAGGTTAGTTTGTGAAGTCATAGACGAAATGGGCATAGTAGGTGAAACTATCGGGATATGTCCAGTAGGTTGTTCTGTCACTGCTTACGACTACTTCGCTTGTGACATGATAGAAGCTCCTCATGGTAGAGCCCCTGCGGTTGCAACGGGTGTCAAGAGAGCTAACCCTGACAAGTTTGTATTCACCTATCAAGGCGATGGAGACCTTGCAGCAATCGGTA
>CAZWRW010000248.1:0-2635 GCA_964636465.1 uncultured Ruminococcus sp.
GGTTACGCTAAGAAGATGCTTGACTATCAATGGGATACTTGCCGTGACGATATCGGTCTAACTCAAGTAGATACTAACAGCAATCTAACTCGTTTCTTCGAGGAGACTGTATACGTACCATCTACTTACCACGGCACTATGCCTAACGGTGATGCTATCGAATCAGGTGCTACATTCTTCAGTCTACGTACTGCTTACGAAAATGACCCTGACTACGACAGACTCAAAGAGGCTTACGACAATGGCGACGTTTCTAGCGTTACTTGGACTTACCACAGATTCTGGCACGAAGGTGACGTTCTTATGGCTAACGGCGTTATGGCTTCTCTATTCCCAAGCCTAACACCATCCACAAGCGATGACGACACTACTGAAGTAGAAGACGACATCGAGCTAAGCGTTTCCGACGTTGAAGTTGAAGTTGGTGAATCTTCTACAGTTAAGGTTACTGCTGGTACTGCTACTAGCTGGGATTCCGCTGATAGCTCTATCGCAACTGTTGACGCTAACGGCAAGATTACTGGTGTAAGTGCTGGTACTACTACTGTTACTGTTACTGGTTCTAACGGTTCAACTGCTACAGTTTCCGTTACTGTAACTGAGCCTGAAGTTACTACTACTACTACTAAGGCTCCAACTACTACAACTACTACTACAACTACATCTTCCACTGATAGCGATAGACTATGGGGCGATGCTAACGTAGACGGTAATGTAAGAGTAAACGATATCCAAAAGATTAGACAGTACGTTCTACACGAAATCGATAAGGATACCGACGATTACACTACTGAAGGTTTCTTGAACTCCGACGTTACTCATGATGGTTATGTAAAGGTAAACGACATCCAAAAGATTAGACAGTACATCCTACACATCATCGAGTACTCTGCATTAGAGCCATAAGCTAAACTTTAGCTTTGAATATATTAATCGACTTACCGCAAGGTAGGTCGATTTTTTTTTATTATTATTTTTACAATCTTGAACATATATAATATATTTCACAAAACATCTAGAAACTATATGGATATTTTATAGTATTTTTGTATTTTTGTCTCATGTTCATAGAATCTTAACATTTATATGCTACAATGATATTATTATAAATCTATTTTAGTCTAAAATGACGGTCTGTAGGGATTTCCCGACAGGCATAGTAAAGGAAAGAAATATGTTATGTTACAAAATTATGATGTAATTATAGTAGGTACTGGTGCAGGTGGTTTGTACTCTGCTATAAATTTAGACCCTAAGCTAAAGGTGTTAATCATCTCGAAAAGAGAGTTGACTTTGTGTAACTCTGCACTAGCACAAGGCGGTATCGCTGGAGTGTACAAGTCCCCCGGTGATGATATAAGTCTCCACCAAAAGGATACGTTTATCGCTGGTGGCTACAAGAACAACCCTGATAGCGTTCATATCTTGGTTAGTGAGGCTTGTAAGGATATCGAAAACATCATCAACCTTGGCGTGGACTTCGACAAAAATCCTGATGGCACTCTTCACAGAACTTTAGAGGGCGGTCACTGTAAGAACAGAATCTTCCATCACAAGGATGCTACCGGCTATGAGTTAGTAATCAAGCTACTTGCTAAGGTTCAAACTTTGGAGAACGTTACCATCATGGATAACGCCCTACTCTGCGACATCAAGAAAACTTCTACAGGTTTCTCCGCTGACATACTCAAGGACGGCGAACACAAAACCTATAACAGCCATTTCATGGTTTTAGCTACTGGTGGTATCGGTAGGGTTTACGAATATACTACTAACTCCGCTATAGCTACCGGTAACGGTATCATGATGGCTTACGAAATGGGTGCTAAGATTAAAAACCTCAGTTGGATACAGTTCCATCCTACGGCGTTCAATAACCGTCATACTAGAGAGTGTTTCTTAATCTCTGAATCCGTACGTGGTGAGGGTGCTTATCTTTTGAACTGCAACGGCGAAAGGTTCATGCAAAATTACGATGAACGTCTCGAACTTGCCCCAAGAGATGTGGTATCTCATGCTATAATGCTGGAAAGCAAAAAGACCAACTCTACTGACTTCTATCTAGACATCTCACAGCAACCCGCTGAATTCGTTACTAACCGTTTCCCTATGATTTACAAAAACCTCCTAGAACAAGGCTACGACCTCACTAAAGATAGAGTGCCTATCTTCCCATGTCAACACTATTTAATGGGCGGTATCGGAGTTGACAGTTTCGCTAGAACTGATATCAACAACCTATACGCCGTTGGAGAATGCTCCAATACTGGTGTACACGGTAACAACAGATTGGCTAGTAACTCTCTATTAGAAGCTTTGGTGTTCTCTAGACGTGGTGCAGGTGATATCAACAGTAAAGCTTTTGACGTTCCTAACGAATTTGAAGAGTATACTTTTGAACAACCTATAAATGCTGAACCTATCCCAACGGGTATTAGAACTGAAGTTAGACATATCATGCAACAGAGCTACTTTGTCATCCCTGATAAAAAATCCGCAGTGGAAGGCTTTGAACGTATCAAGGAACTTAAAAAGCTACTCTCCGAGGGTAACTACATCATAAACAGTGACTACGTTGAGGCTAAGTCTCTAGTTACAGTCGCTTACCTAATCTTGAAAGAGGTTATATAACTTA
>CAZWRW010000249.1:0-2633 GCA_964636465.1 uncultured Ruminococcus sp.
GGTCACGCCCGTTCCCTACACACAAACTATGGTTTTAGAGCAATATATCAATAAAATATACCGTTCACTCCAAAAAGTGTACCGTTCGTCAGTTTTTAAGATTTTCTCAAAATATGTGGTATAATATAATCATAGTAAAGATAACGAACAACTCAAACATAGAAAGGAGAGGTTTTCAAGTGGCTGAAAAGTACCTTTGGGACGTTGAAGAACTCACAGCTTTGAGTACTAAGTTCAAAAGTCAGTTAGAAGTTCTTCAGGACAACAAAAGTTTCTTGTCTGAAGTGGATGAAAACGTTAAGCAATGTTGGTCAAGTATCTCAGCGGAAACGTTCTACACTAAGATGGATTTCGACATTGAAACCTTTGAGAAAGTCATAAGTTTTCTTGAAAAGCAAATCTCTTGTTTGGATAACGTAATAAGTTACTGTTATCAGGAGTGTGAAACTCAAGTTGAAAGTAAACTCAATGACTTATTGAACAACATCAGTTAAGAGTTACGCACATTTAAAGGAGGGGGTTTGAGCGTGGCACAGTCTTCACAGATTACATACAACCTCGAACTGTTGGAGAACTACTCCAACAACATGGAGTTTGTAGCTAAGACCTTGAAAGATACTCAAGATACTATCGACTCATTCTCAAAAAACATAGATGACTTTTGGAACGGTAAAGCTAAAGATACTTTCGTTGCTAACAAGGATGAAGCATTGAAGAGTATTCAAGAACTTTCCCAACAGGTTCAAACCAATTCGGAGAACCTTGCCAAAGCCATAACGGTGTATGAGGAGTCACATCAAGTAGTAATCGAGAAAGTGGACAGTCTCTCTACAGCGAATATATTTTAGTAGTTTGGGAGTGGTTTTAGTATGTTGAATATCGACACTAACGTTTTAGACCATGTGAGCAAATCCCTAAAGAGCATTTCGGAGGATTTGGCTACACAGTACAACACGATGAACAACATCATGGATGACGTTCAAGTAGCTTGGCAGAGTGATTACACCTACAAGTACCTAGATGCAACTAAAGAAGTTCAAGGAGACATCAAGAGTGTTTCTAGTGACATCTACCGCCTAGGTGACACGATTAATGAAATATCACAACAGTTGAAACAGACTGAAAGTGATTTAAGTAACAGATTTTCAAAAATGTAATGAAAAGGAGTAAAAACTTATGGCACAGAATTTATATGATTTAGACGCTATGACTACTATAGCTAATCAACTTAGCGACTTGGTTGCTGACTGGAAAACTTCCACTGACACCCTATACACTACCTACGATGAGCTAGATAGTATGTGGGACGGCGATGCTAACGATGCATTTAATGCTAAGTTCATCAACGAGGACAAGGATAAGTACAACAAACTAGCTCAGGCTATGGAAGAGTACGTTGAGGTTATCCGTCAAGCTGTGGAAACCTACCGCACTGCTGAAGAAGAAGTTGCAAACATCGTAAAGTAGTTTAAAGTTATCAAGGAAAGGAAGTATTATTATGGCAAACTCCACATTAAAAGTTGATTACGAAGAGATGGTCACTAAGGCTAACGACTTAAAGGGACAATCCAGTAACATGGAAAGCATACTACAAGATATGCTAAACTATGTAAACAATCTAGACACCGTTTGGCAGTCTGATGCAGGTTCTGAATACATAGGTAGGTTTAACTTCATTAGAGGTGAAGTACAAGATGCTATAACTAGCTTGAATACTCACATCGACCACTTGATTCAGTCCGCTGAAATCTACAGCAACGCTGAAAAGACCGCTAATGACAAGATTAACTCACTATCTACAGCTAACATATTCTAGTTGAATTTTAGAGAGTTCTCTTAATACCCCTAAGAGATTACTATTCCAATATACTACGATTTCCCTATCTTTTTCACCACTTGATAGGGAGATTGTCTTATTAAAGAAAAAATTTTCACAAACAGAATTTTTAAATTCTCAAAGACAAGTGGTTTATAGATTATAGATATAACCAATTTTCATGCAAAGGAGGCACAGCATGGCAACACTATTTGACAACGAATACTTTCAAAGTTCCATCTCAAGGTACAACGAAGTCTTACAGGCATTGGATGAGTGTAAGTATCTTTTGTTAAGGCAATACGACACCTTAGATACTCAAGAGTTTGATTCAAAACAGGAGGTTTTGCTACAGATTCAACGCATAACCACACAGATAGACGAAACTTCATCAAGGGTTGAGAACTTGTTGGATAAGGGCAATAGAATAACTTCCACCTATGACGACGCAGAGGCTCGTATAACAGAATATATCAACGGTGGTGCTACCAATCTAAAACGTGACACTAATACGGTTACAAACTACACTCCAGTTTTAGAAACTCCTATAAACTTCAAGAATGTAACGTTCAGTCAACATACTCCAACGATATTTAGTAAACTAATAGCTACAGAAGATTGGTTAATATCCCTAATAGAAAAATTATAGCGGAACGTCGTAGGCGAAAAATCACATATCTGTGAGGTTTGAAAATCCTGTGTAGGGAACGGGCTGTGACCGTTCCTAAATTTGCCGAAGGCAAATCAATGTTTGTGTTTTCTAAAAATCAATCACACTGCGTGTGATTCTAAGGAACGGTCACAGCCCGTTCCCTAC
>CAZWRW010000250.1:0-2621 GCA_964636465.1 uncultured Ruminococcus sp.
CTATGAATTTTGTGGTATATGTAGAAATCTCCAAAAAGCTATTGACTTCTATGTTTAATTTGGTATAATATACTTGTAAAAGAAAACTATGTACAGAACGATACATATATCGTTCTAAGTTCTAAACGTTAAAAGGAGGTAGTTTCATATGAGAACATCTTTGAAGAAAGTTTTTGCGTGTCTAAGTAGCGTGACTCTTTTGGTTACTGCTAGTGTTATGAACGTTTCAGCTAGTACCACTCACGAAGTACCAGATACCTATACTGCTACATTAAACGGTCAGTTAGCTAACGTAGGCTTTTGGGATTCCGAGGGTCCTAGTTGCACTATAGATGGTGACGGCTCTTATTCACTAACCTACACATACACTGGTGATGATGACATCCTTGACGAAAGCAACGTAGCTATCATGCTACTGTTGGATTTCAATACATATACCCTAGGTGATGGCACTACTGCAGAAGGTACTGGCATCGTATTGGACGTAACTTCCGTGACTTTGGGCGACACTGATATGAACTATAGTGGTTCTTGTGTAGCACCTTCTTATGCCAAGGCTGACGATGGTAAGACTTTAAAGTTAAACATCTATAACGTTTGGAGTAGTTCACAGTATACACAGGATATCACAATACCTACCGATATGGCTGTACAAGATGGTGATGCTCTAACAGTAAACTTCAACGTCACCGGTTTAGATGATGCTATATCTAGAGCTAAGGAGCTTAACGGTATAACCACCACAGTCACTGAAGACAAAAAAGATGATACTATCGGAGAAAGCACAGGTAGCACTCTATCAGGAGAGCCTACGGGCATTCGTGGTGATGTAAACTATGATGGTCGTGTAAACGTAGCCGACGTCATGCTACTAAAAAGATACATACTAAGGTTGATTACTTGGTAAACTCATACGGAACGCCACCCACGGCGTTCCGAAATTTTTTTTAACATCAAATTGGTGATACTTCACAAATAGCTTATAATTCGATTAAGTTATCCATAAATCGTTCGTCATTTTAACAGATTTTCCAACGTAAAACCAATAACTTTTCGGATAAAAGTACATAATATCGCTAGATATATTGACTTTTAAAATATATTTGTTATAATAAAGTAATAGCAACTAGTAAATCAACACCCGTGCCAAGGTACGGAAAATTCAGAAAGGATACTAGAGTATATTCATATGGATGATAAAGAACGTTATAAAAGGATACTCTCCTTTTTTACTTCACTGTTATTGATGACTGGACTAGTAGGAGCTTTTGCTTACGTATGGTATCATAACTATAGTGGTCTTCGTGGCGTGGATGGTACTGCGATACTCTCATACTATAGGAAAGGTCACTGGGTAGTGATAGGCATCTATGCGGTGATTATGATGTTGTTCATGAAAGTTTATGGAAGTTATCGTGTATGGTATCTTAAAGTAGAAGATGCCTTGTATTCTCAAATAATATCGATATTCTGTGCAAACTTTATAGAATATTTTCAAATTAGCCTAATCGGTAAAGATTTCATGCCAGTAATTCCAATGGTTTGGCTAACGGTTTTCGATTTAGCGTTTTCCATCGTGTGGACGTTTGCCTGTTCCAAGATGTATCGAAAGATATATCCACCACGGCGTATGATTATGGTACATGATGGTTCATTGAATGCACAAGTCCTAACCGAAAAGATGAGTCTCCGTACAGATAAGTATATGATATGTAAAGCGGTAAGTATCTCCACGGGATACGAGAACGTTCTAAAAGAGGTCGAGGAATTCGACTCAGTAATAATATGTGATATCGACCACAACATAAAGAGTAAACTCTTGAAACATTGTTTTTCAAAACATAAGAGGGCATACATAACGCCATCCATTTCGGATATCATAACACGAGGTGCAGACGACGTTACCCTATTCGATACACCTTTGATACTATCTAGAAATAAAGGGTTATCTTTTGAACAGAACCTACTAAAACGTATCTTTGATATAGTAGTGTCTGCGATAGCTTTGATACCTCTATCTATAGTGATGTTGTTCTGTGCCATAGCCATAAAGCTAGAAGATGGCGGTTCAGTATTCTATAAACAGGTCAGGCTCACTAAGGATGGTAAAGAGTTTGAAATCATAAAGTTTCGTAGCATGGTCGAGAACGCCGAAGAGCAGGGAATCCAATTGGCTACGGATAACGATAGCCGTATAACTAAAGTCGGAAAAGTTCTAAGGAAGTACCGTCTAGATGAGATACCTCAATTGATAAACATTCTAAAAGGTGATATGTCCATCATTGGCCCCCGTCCAGAACGTCCCGAACTCACGGAAGAGTACGAAAAGACTATGCCCGAATTTGGTTTTAGATTACACGTCAAGGCGGGTTTGACGGGTTACGCTCAAGTGACCGGCAAGTACGATACTACCCCTTATGACAAACTCAAGATGGACTTAATGTACATAGAAAACTATTCCGCACTGTTAGACCTTAGAATAATCTTCATGACCATTAAGATTATTTTGTTTCCAGTTAAGACTAACGCCGAGGAATTGGGAGAATAACATTCCCTTACGAAAATATTATGTAGGGAACGGGCTGTGACCGTTCCTTAGAATCACACGCAGTGTGATTGAT
>CAZWRW010000251.1:0-2621 GCA_964636465.1 uncultured Ruminococcus sp.
AAATGTTTTTTATAGTATATAGAAAATCCCACCTAATACTAATAGGTGGGATTGTTTTAATCTTTGCCGTTGCCTAAGAGTGGTTGCATACTCTTGACACATATCGCCATGGTTGATAGGTTGTGCAACAGTGCCGAAGTCGATGGTGTAATCACACTGGCGAAACCCAATACCAATAACGCTGAATTAAATCCAATGATAAATCGGTAGTTTGCAGAAACCTTATCCATTAAGGCGGTGCTTAACTTTCGTAGGAGAACCAACTCATTTAGGTTGCTCGTTCTAAGTGTGATGTCTGCGGTCTCTTTGGCGATGTCCGAGGCATCACTCATAGCTACGGAAACGTTCGCAACTGCTAAGGCTGGGGCATCGTTTATGCCGTCGCCAACCATGATTACGCTGTAACCTTGTGCTTTGACCTCTTCTATATACTTGTGTTTGTCCTCAGGGAGAACCTGTGCATAGTATGTGGATATTCCTAAACTTTTAGCGATACTCTCAGCAGTGCGTTGACTGTCACCAGTAAGCATGACAACCTTATCAATGCCGAGTTTTCGCAACTGCTTGATGGTTTCTTTAGCCTCAAGACGTGGCGGGTCACTGATACATAAAGCTCCTTCGAGTTTTCCTCCGATTGCAAGGTATACCACAGAACACGCTCCAGCCTGTTCATCTATGATACGTTGCTGTTCGTCTGTGATTTCTACGTTTTCATCTTCTAAGATAAAGTGCTTACTGCCGATTATCGTGCGTTTACCGTACAAAGTCGTTGCAATTCCGTGGGCTACGATGTACTTAACGTCTGCGTGTTCTTCTAGATGTTGTAGACCTCTATCCAACGCACCTTTGACGATTGCCCTCGCTACGCTATGTGGGAAGTGTTCCTCAATACAAGCTGATATCTTTAATACTTCCTCTTCGGTGTACTCGCCCAAAGTGATGACCTTTTCAAGTACTGGATTTGCATTGGTTAGAGTTCCAGTCTTGTCAAAGGCTATGCAGTCGGCTTGTGCGAACTCTTCAAGATACTTTCCGCCTTTTACTGTGATGTCATGGTCGGATGCCTCTCGAATCGCTGAGATTACGGCAATCGGAGTTGAAAGTTTAATCGCACAGGAGTAGTCAACCATTAACAAAGATACCGCCCTTGTGAGGTTCTGAGTAAATGCTAAAGTCAAGCCGAACGCCAAAAAGGTGTATGGAACTATACCATCTGCGAGATTTTCCGCCTTGCTTTGGATACTAGCCTTTAAACTCTCCGATGTGTCAATGAGTTCGACTATCTTTTGAATCTTCGTACCCTCATCAAATGCACGGACTTTTACCACTAAAGACCCCTCTTCGATGGTCGTACCTGCGAACACTGTCGCCCCTTTTGATTTCATAACTGCTAACGGTTCGCCAGTCATGGAGGATTCGTTGACGTTCGCCTCACCATCTGTGACTTCGCCATCCACTGGGATGATACTACCCGTACGTATACGGATGTTATCACCAACCTTTAGCTCGTTCATTGGGATTAATACGTCGCTATCGTCCTTGACTAACCAAACCTTATCCACATGGATTGCAAGACTATCCTTTAAAACCGCCTTGGTACGTGCTTTAGTGTAGTCCTCCAAGCGTGAGGATATGGAAATCAAAAACATGACCGTACTAGCCGTATTGTAATCCTTTTGGAGGATACTTGCTGAAATGGATGCACTATCTAAAACTTCTACGTTGAGTTTGCCATCGAGCAAGGCTTTAAAGCCTTTAACTATGTACTTTACACTCCTAACCAACGTTATGATGTTCAATATCGGTTGAGGTAAAAATGCCTTGGATATGTACCTCTTTGCCACCATAGTGACGATATCATTCTTAAAGGTGCTATCTATTTGAGAAATGCTGTTATCGTTGGAAAGCTCAATAGGTGTGAGGTTTCGAGGGTCGAAAGTCTTCACAAACTCGATGACCTTATCACGACAACCTACTTTATAACTTATTAACAGACCGCCATTCTCTGCGTGTATCAACACGTCATCCACAAAGGACAGTTTCTTGATATGCTCATACATTGCCCCCTCAAGGGACTTTTCAAAAGCGTAACCACCACAACGAAAGCGTATTCGTTGTGGCTTATCGTATACTATTTTGTATTTCATGGCTTATTCTTCTTCGGATTCTACTTTAGCATCGTAGCAAATGTCGGAAGCCTCGTCCTTTACGTTCTGGAAAGCCTCTTTAGCATCGTGGTTGAGTTTCATGCACTTTGCTAACCCTGATACTACAAGCTCTCTAGTCTTCTTAGCTGTAACTATCTTCTTACCGACTACTACCACAGTAGCACCCACTAAACCATAGATTACCTTTTCATTCTTTAGACACTTTAACATAAAAAACACTCCTTAATATTTAATTAGTTGTATAAACTTACTAATACTATTATATACTTCTATCTCAAATAAGTCAATACAAAAAAATGTAAAAGCTAAGCTGTAAGACTTGAAAATCTCATGTAGGAAACTGACTTCGACCGTTCCTTAGAATCACACGCAGTGTGATTGATTATTTATTGATTTTAAAAAACACAAACATTGATTTGACTTCGTCAAATTTAGGAACGGTCACAGCCCGTT
>CAZWRW010000252.1:0-2619 GCA_964636465.1 uncultured Ruminococcus sp.
AAAAATCAATCACACTGCGTGTGATTCTAAGGAACGGTCACAGCCCGTTCCCTACAAAATTCTATCGTCGACACATTAAAACATACAAAGGAGACAAAATTTAGATATGAAAATTAATAAACTTACTGGTGCAATACTATCCCTAGTGTTACTTATGGGAATCCCTATGTTAGATACAACGTTATCCTACGCTGAAAATTTGGTGTACGTAAACAAGGATTACACCTCCGATACAGACAACTCTAGCTCAGATTATCTAAACCTTTACGTCAAGGGCGTGGACAGTAAAGTCGATGAGGTGAACGCTACCATAGGAGATTCCAAATGTGAAGTTACCTACTTCAACTTAGAACAGAGCAACGTCGCTAACGATGTGTATGTATTGATATCCGTCTCTAGTTTTAACGATTCTCTCCTACCTGATGAAACTACCTCTCGAAACGATGCCATAAAGGCTTTAATTAAGTCACTAGTCAAAAAACAGATACCGAACACAAAAGTCCACTTTTATAAGTGGACTATAAACAGTAAAGAAGAGTTAGACATCACAGATGAAAACGACGTTGACCAGTATGACTATCTAGTTATGAACTGTTCCACAAATATGTGCTTGATAGACCTTCTAGAACAGGTTCAAGATAGAAATTCACTTTCAAAGATAGTTTTAATTTCCGATGGCACTAACGATGGAAACTCTTATAAAACTTCTCAAGATGTAATAAATCAATTAGATAGTATCCCATGTGAAATTATTCCGGTGTACGTACCAGTACCAAATTCAAAGGTTACTATACAGAGCGGAATAGTTTCCGATGACATATCACAGTACAATTTAATAGATTCGACTAGTTTTCCGTTACTCGTAACGGATGGCAACTATGATGACATCATAAACAGGATTTACGACTGGTCTAACGTTGGGATATTCCAAGTAGATTTAAACTCTCTAGAAAAGGACGGCAGTAATCAAACTTTAGGATTAAATTTCAGTGATGGCTCAGGCAGTCACAACTTAGAGTATTCTTTTAACCTACCATATACTAAAGCTATCATCGAACCTGAACCCGAAGTTGAAGAGACTCCACCCGTTAAAAAGTATAAGTATATCGTAGTAGGTGTATTGAGTTTAATCTTGGTGTTCATGCTCGTGATGGCGGTCATAACCGTGAAAAAATCACGTGTTGAAGTATCAACTACAGGAACGAATCCACAACCTAAAGAACGTCCAGCCAAGAACGTAAAACTTCCAGATAACTTTACTCTTGTGCTAAACGATGTAGTGCATTCAGGAAAGTATTTCACTATAAGTATGTATCCTAACTGTAGGACTATCATAGGAAAGTCAGCCCAAAAGTGTGATTTAGTAATCGATTATGAAGTGAGTGTATCGAGGCAACACTGTAAAATCTTCTATGAAGATGGCAGTGTGTACATTGAAGATTTGAACTCATCGTACTTTACTTATGTGAACGGTCAAAAAGTAGAATCCAAAACGAAAATATACTCAGGCGACACCATAAGGCTAGGAAACTTAACTCTAAAGGTGATTTTCAAGCTCAAATAATGAGCAACAATATTACAAAGTTGATTTTTTTACAATTGGAATCTATTGACTTGACAAATACAAGGGGATGTTATACAATATTAAGTGGTATTGGTGATATTAGTTAAATCAGTCCAAATTGTGACAAGATTAAGATTCCATACACACTTATGAATATGTACAACCCAAACGGTATTCGTTGATAATCATGAACTTTTAAGGCTTTCGTAATAAGATAACCTACTATCGCAATGGCACAGGATAACCCCAACATTAAGAGGTATTCCCATACGGTTAGCAATGCCGACAAGGCACACAAAAGTTTGATATCTCCACCACCTAATGAAAAGTTGGTAAACAGGATTAACATCACGAAGACCACACAGATTACTAAAAATCTCACAATGGAAAACTTTAAACTATTCGTGGCGATGAAACTTAAAATCAATGTACATAGTATTAAGATATCGTCTATTTGACGGTAACGTATATCGTTGTAGGCACAAGCGTATAAGATACTTAAAATCATCACTATGGTTACACTTTTTAGACCTATTGGGGTCAAGAACATCCAAGGGATTGACAAAAGTACAGCTATCAACAAGAACAGAACGTTCTTATCTTTTTTGAGTATGCAGTATGTTAGTGGTATTATCAAACTGGCAATTGGATACATGATTGACATGGTAACACTCCTTTTTGATTATATTTATACCACAAATTCTAAAGTTTGTAAAGGGGCAGGTGAACTTTCTTATGGAAAATCAAGGACACTCAAAGTTTAACGTGGTGGTCATCGTGACGACGGTTGTGTTGTGTATTATCATGGTGGCTTATGGCGTGATACACTCATATCTACGTGGTATACAGCTATCCCAAGCGGTCGAAAACACCCCAACTGTTGATACTATTTCCCAAACTGTTACTGACAACATCGTCCCTACGCAACTAAAAACTTCCGCTTTTACCGATACGCTCTCGTATATTTCCTACAAGGGCAACTTGGAATCTTCAACTAATAACTTGCTTTCTAATCCTAACCCTTTTAACACTGTTGGTGAGGCTGTTACTTATAA
>CAZWRW010000253.1:0-2619 GCA_964636465.1 uncultured Ruminococcus sp.
TTAACGTTAATATAATCAAAACGGAACGATATTTATAATCGTTCCGTTATTTTTTATATATAATAATTCTATGTTGTCGAACTATTTACGCTTCTAAGAGTTTACGTTTTAGTAGTATTAAGTCGGTAGTAGTAGCGAGTTTTCCATCTTGATTTAGGTCGGAGTTCAACAAGCCAACCTCTGTGATGTCACAACTACTTGGGGATACTGTGTAATTCTTAAAGAGTGCGAAGTCTAAAACGTCAACAGAGCCGTTGCAATCGAGGTCACCGAGTAGGGTCGCCTTAACTTCTGATACACCTAACTCAGAAAGCGTAAACGTCTTAAAGTTTGATATTATGGTGTCATCACTAGAACTTGATGAGTTATCGTTCCAAGAGTCCCAAGGGTTTCTGCTGTTACCGCCGAAGTTTCCTCCAAAACCTCCGAAGTTCCAACCGTTATCGTCGGAGCTGTCGCCCTCTGTTAGATATTCCCCACTAGAATCTTTTAACCTAACCTGTACGGTGTTTAAAGCTGAAGTATCATCTTCTAATAGGTTGCTAGGCACTGTAATGGATGCTGTGCCATCCTCTATGCTTGAAGAGCCTACTAGTATGCCATTAACATGGAAAGTCACCTCTGTAGCGGAATCATCGGAAACCTGTGCGGTAACCTTTACGACGTTGTTGTCATTGGTGATATCAGTAACTGTTACCTTATCGGATGCCGTATAACCTAAAGATTCTGCTAAAGTCTCCACGGATGAGAACTGTTCAGCAAACCAAGAATATCTAGCTGAACCGTAGGCTTTCAAGTTATCGACTTCTTCTTGATAGTCCGTGCCTGAATGCCACTTGCTTAAATCAGCCTTTGCGGATTTTTCATACTTAGTAGCCCAAGTGTCTATTAGACCGCCATCTTTAGTGAGTTCATCCAAAGAGGATTTAATCTGTTGATACTGTTCATAAGCCTTAGTTATGAAGTATGGGTCTTTAGTCAAGAACTTGTACCAGTGGTCAGTTTGATTGTAATAGTATTGAGAAGTCCACCATTCGTTAGTAGGAACTACATAACTAGCGTTCCAAGTCCAGTCGTAGTCCCAAGCGGGACCCATCTTGAATAGGGAGTTGAAATCCTTGTACATATAGTTACTGTAACGCATACCATCGCAATTTGCGGAGAGTTCCAACGTAAACCAATACTTAACCAACGAATCCATATCAAAAAGTTGACTGTAATGTACATCTTCGCCGTCGTAGTTTGTGTAGTAGTCGTCCGCCTTGACGGAGTTCTCAAACGCTTGAATGTAATCCTTAGCGTAGTTGTACATCTCATCGTTGGTTACGGCGTATTCAGGATTTTTAAACTGTATAGGCTGTTCGCCATCGGTGTCAAAGTCGGAGACTTGTTCAGTGTGGTAGTAGTCGTAGGTATCGAGTTCCATCAAGTAACCGCCCGTGATATCATCAGGGAGTGTTACGTAGTCGCTAACCGTGTAGGAATTGCCATTCCAAGTGAACGTGTTAGAAGTCACCCAAGTGAGGTCTTCTTGTAAAGCATCTTCGAGTTCGTCACGTTGAGCTTTAGTCATACCATTGGACTTGTTAGCCTTATACACAGCCTTAGCGATATCTTCGGCAGTTTCCTCCCAGTTGTAGATGTTTACCCTATTTTCAGCAATACGAACGTTCTCACTTAGATAGTACATACCGTTATACTCTCCATTGAAGACTACTACTACAGGAGTCATATCAGCGGTGTATTCCATATCCAACTGGTGTGACAAGTATGGGAATATAGAATTTCTCAAATGGGTATAGTCCATATACTCAGCGAGTAGAACCCAATGCTTATTTTCGCCCATGCCTAGTAGGTCTGTCTTAGTATCGAGCTTGATTTTGTAAGGTTTCTTAGCGTGTTCCCAAGTGTAGTTACCACGTCCACGGATGGATATTGCACCCTCATATAGTTGTGAAGTGTTATCATACTCACTAGAACCTTGTAACTTGCACGTAGCACTTTCGTATTCTTCCTTACTAGCGACGGCTTCACCGCTATCAGTGTTGATATAAACTACTGGCAACTCACTTATGTATATCGCACAAGAGTATTCTGTACCGTCAGCGTTCACCGTAACGGATAACATCTTTTCTAAGTCGTTTGAAGTAGGCGTGTAACTACTTCCAGAGTTGTCTATCTTTTCGCCGTCTAGATACCAAGTGTACTGTACATCAGTTGCCGTGATACCCTCCATACTTACTTCAACAGGAGTTCCAACCTTAACTACATCGTTGGAGAACTTGACCGTTGCGGTGCTTTCATTTGATGTGGCATCCACTGTACTAACTTGCACTAAGCTTTCCATCGGTGCGGATACTACCACTAAACTTGATGTAATCAAACAAGCACACAATATCGATACTGCTTTTAACTTTGACATACCAAACTATCCCTTCCTTTTAACGGAACGGCAAAACGTCGTCCTGTACAAAAATTTACATTCCCATCAACGGAACGATACCCACACCGTTCCGTAATCTGTCGTTAGATACATTATAACATGGTAACCACACACAGTCAATAGTTTTGAAAAAATTCGGTAAACTTTTCAACCCATACTACAAAACGGAACGATAT
>CAZWRW010000254.1:0-2612 GCA_964636465.1 uncultured Ruminococcus sp.
AACATAGTTTTTGTGGAACGCTCAAAGAGCGTTCCTTTTTTGTTATAAGTGATGTGCATAACAGCATAAAAGTTACATAAAATATATTAAAATTTGTAATAAACGTAGAACTTCAAGATTTTTAAAAAAAGTTTGCAACGTTTTGTCGAGTTAAAGAGTTATAATAGTGAAACGTGATTTATGCTCAAAAAGTTTGAGTATCTAAATGAGGGGCATTTAGGGAAAATGATAGTTTGATTTCGGGTTATAAAACTTGTTGAGTGTCTTAATATAAGCTCCTCTCACTCAACTAAAATATAGGGAAAAATTGTGTGACGTGTTCACACAATTTTTTTTAATACAATTTTCACAAATGTGTGATATAATATTTTTTAGAATATTTCTATCTTGATAACCAAACCACAATATGTTATAATCTATATATGTATTGTAGAGGACGGTTACAACCGTTCCAAAGAAACGGAGGGATTTAACATCAAAAGACTTGCTTTACTGATAACTTTAGTATTTACCTTGACCACTCTAACAGGTTGTAACATTTGGATGGGCAGTATCGAAGGGTTGTTGAGTCCTCCGAAACTAACCACACAACAACAGGAAATCTATCAAGCGTTGACAAGTTCCGTAGATACTAAGGTAAGTTTAAAGTATCCAAGGACAGGCGATAACCTTTCAGCATTCATAGTGGCAAACTTTGATGATGAACCATCTGAGGAAGCCATAGTATTCTATGAAAAGACTGGTATCACAGCCGAAGAGACTAGTCTAAGGATTAACGTCCTAGACCAAGAAAACGACAAATGGAAATCCATCTTTGACAAGTCAGCGGACGGCGTAGAAGTCGATACAGTGATAATCTCCAAATTAGGAGAGAGTGAAGATGTTAGTATCATAATAGGTTATAATATGCTCCAAGGCGAGAAACAGGTGAACATATACAAGTACGTCACGGATAGCACCACAGGCAACCGTCAGTTGGTAGAAACTTTTTCTGATACGTACTCCATCATAAGTGTAGAAGATATCGACAATGATGGCTATAACGAGCTTTTCTTAGTGAATGGTAACACAGCATCTTCGTATGCTGAGGCAAAAATTTTAAAAGTCGATGAGAACAACAAATATGTACGTAGTCGTGTGGCTATGGATAGCAACTCAATGGATTATACACAGAGTCTGTATAGCACTCCAAGTTATGATAGCTCCAAGCAAGTGTTTATAGATAGTATAATCGCTACCAACATGATTGAAACTGAAATACTCTACTTCAACGACAGCGACGGAAACCTATTAGTATCCAACGCATCCGATAGTAGTAACATAATCTTAGGGGATACCATGCGACCATCTGGATATAGTTCATGTGACATAGACAACGATGGTGTGATAGAAATTCCAACCGTAACGACTTTTACAGGGTATGAAAAGTTATCCGATACCGAACAGCTAAAGATGACTAAATGGCTAACTTATCAAAATCAAAGTTTGGTCACCAAGTATGAGGGTTATTATAGTATCACTGATGGTTACTTTTTCGCACTTCCTGAACGTTGGAAAGGTAAGGTTACAATCAAAGTTGACAACGCTAGGAATGATATGGTATTCTATGAGTATAACGATGACCTCGAAGATAGCACAGTAGAACTTCTCCGCATAACGGTCAGTGATGAGAAGAACAAGGAGACTATCGAAAAGAACGGCTATCAACTCATGCGAACCAACAATGGAAAGTGTTACTTTGCTAAGGTTTACAAAGACATCTCTTCCGATTTGGAGATTTCTATCGCTGAGGTGATGTTTAACTTAAAGTTTAACTCTTAATTGATGGTTAGACCATCTTAATTTAACCATTATACATGGAACGATTCCACACCGTTCCGAAATATGATATGAAAGGAAAAAGTTTTATGAAAAGAATATTAGTCTGTGAAGATGAAGACGTAATTAGGGACTTTGTCGTAATAAATCTAAAACGTGCCGGTTACGATGTCGTAGACGTAAACTGTGGCGAGGAGGCTCTAAAAGTGTTTGAAAATGAACACGAAAACTTCGACATAGCTTTGTTGGATATCATGATGCCTGGTATAGACGGATTCACAGTATGTAAAAAGTTACGTGAAAAGAGTTCCACTTTAGGAATTATCATGCTTTCCGCAAAGACACAAGAGATGGACAAGGTTAGCGGTCTTATGATAGGTGCTGACGACTACATAACTAAACCATTTTCCCCATCAGAACTTACCGCTCGTGTGGATGCTATCTATAGACGTGTTTGCATGAGTTTCATTAAAGATGAAGTTTCACCAATCATAGAGAGTGGACCATTTAGGCTTAATTTGAAGAGTCGTACTGTGACTAAAAACAATCAACTTATAGACCTAACTCAAGTGGAGTATCAAATACTTGAGTACTTCATGAGCAACAAGAACACCGCTCTAGATAGGACTAGTATACTAAATCATATATGGGGTGAGAGCTACTTCGGAGATGATAAGATAGTAGACGTAAACATCCGTAGGATTAGGATTAAGATAGAAGATGAACCATCCAATCCGCAGTACATTATGACCATTTGGGGCTACGGCTACAAATGGAACGATAAAAATTAACGC
>CAZWRW010000255.1:0-2607 GCA_964636465.1 uncultured Ruminococcus sp.
CGGAACGCCGCCCACGGCGTTCCGCAAATTTGCCGTAGGCAAATCGTATTATCGAATTGGCGTTATTTATAAAAATCAATCACACTGCGTGTGATTCTGAGGAACGGTCACAGCCCGTTCCCTACATAGACGACATTCCGCAATATATCGAATATGTGTTAAACTATGAAAGGATATTTTTAATATGAAAATATATGTAGACCTCTCAAACTTAATGAAGGTAGACTTCCTTACAGGAATCCAAAGGGTAGTTAGGGAAATCACCGTTAGGATGTTGGAGGACACCTCCGTGGACTTAGTGTTGATGGTATACTCGTTCCAAAAGGACGCTTTTCAAGTGTTGGACAATCAAAAGTTTAAAGACTACTTCACTAAAGGCGTAGGCGAAAAGGAGAACATTTTAACATCACAGTGCATAGAGTATACCGAAATTCCGACGGGTGCGGTGTTCTTCGATATAGATAGCGTTTGGAACAGTAGACTCAAGAGGAACTATCTGTTTCCGATACTAAAGCAAAGGGGCGTTAAGATAGTCACTCAACTATATGACTTAATCCCAATTACGCATCCGCAGTTCTGTCACGAGAACACTACCATGAACTTTATGTTATACGTAGGAGCTAACATCAAGTATGCTGATTTGATTATCACTTCAGCGGAAGCCACTACACAGGCACTCAACGACCTAACCGACAGGCTAGGTTTAGAGAGGAAAAAATCGATAGTAGTGCCATTAGGTTGTGACTTCACCAAAAAAGAAAGTTCATCCAGTGAAGATGGCGTAGACCCATCCGTTAAGGAGATTGCGACAGGTAAGTATATCCTAATGGTAGGAACTATCGAGCCAAGAAAAAATCATAGCTTAGTAATAGATGCTCTTGAAAGTGGCTTAGCTGACTTAGGAGTAAAAGCCATCTTTGCGGGTAGGATAGGCTGGAACGTTGCGGAACTCGAAAACCGTATGAAAAATCACGCACTTTATGGAAAGAGTCTCTACTTTGTAGAACGTCCAAACGATGCCACTGTAGACTACCTATACAAGAACGCTTTTGTAGTAGCGTTTCCAACGTTCAATGAGGGTTTCGGTCTACCGATGATAGAGGCTTTTGAACGTCATACGCCAGTAGTAGCCTCTGATATTGGAGTACTTCACGAAGTCGCAAAGGATTTTGCAGACTATTTCAACCCTAATGATAAAAACGACTTAGTCAAATGTATCAAGAACCTTGTAGAAAATCCTGACGAATACGAAAAGAAGAAAGAACATCTAAAAGATTTCGTTCCGTTCACATGGGATAGCTCCGCTAAAGATATGTTGTCAGCGGTAGTATCAGTAAATGAGAACCTTGTGCAAGTTTCTAAAGATACCACAGTCAAACAGATGGTCGTGCTAACTGCTCGAAACGATGATATCTTAGCGACTTTGCCATACATAGATAAGTTCATACCATTCATAAAAGAGTTGGTAGTCTGTTGTCCTGATAAGAACGTTGACGAACTAAAAGAGAAGTATCAAGGTAGACTACAGTTGAAGTTCCTAACCGACAGCGAAGTTTTAGCAGGTAACCCTCTACCTGATGACCACTCTACTAGAAACTTCTTCTTGAGATGCTTAATCCTCAAGAATCCAATGATAGACGATGTATTCCTCATGACTGATGATGACTATCGACCACTTAGAGAGGTTAAACTTACAGACTTCATCAAGGATGGTAGATATCAAGCCTACTACTGTTACGATTTAAATCAATGGCAAGGAACTTATGGCACTCCAACCTCATTTGATACCAGCATGAAAAAGAGCAAAGATTTCTTATATGCGAACGGTTATCCAACGTTGATGTACTCATCACACCAAACACAGATTATTGATAAAACCATCTTTAATGAGATGACTACTAAACATCCTGAAATAACTACACAAGGTCTATGTGAATGGTGTACCTACTTCAACTATGGTTTGCATGAATATCCTGATAAGTTTGAGCCTAAGCCATACGTATCCATGGGTTGGCCAGGTGCTAGAAGTGACTGGGACTTATACGTTCAACCTACAGATTTCTTATTTGAAAACCACTACACAGCACTATACGAAAAAGGCAGAGTCTTCGAGGGCTTTACAGAAGATTTTCACGAGGGTATAGAAGAGGATAACATCCAAAAGGTGATGTTATATTCTAGAGAACTTCAAAAACAGATGGAGGGCAGAGAAGTCTACAACTCCTACTGTGAGAGCTACTGGTTACAGTATCGAGAGATGCCATCCTTTGTGGTGTTCTTAGCACCTGAAGATAAGTTAGCAATTCATACGCCAGTATACCTACAGCTACGCAACACCACTTGGAACAGGATTCCTTTTAGTTTCGACCACACCATCGTGGATGAGTTAGGCTCTAAAGATATCCTACTATCTTATTGGTTCAGCTCCGAAACTGGGGACAATCTCACACCAGTGGCGAACATCAAGGTTGTGCCTACTGATTTGAACTTCCATCTACCAGTTAAGACCCCACCTTTTAAAGAGAGAGGTATCTTCAACGTTAGGGTAATCCTCCAAGATAAGAACGTTTCACAATCCGTGAGCATTAGGGCGAACATTATATAATA
>CAZWRW010000256.1:0-2603 GCA_964636465.1 uncultured Ruminococcus sp.
ACACTCCAACAGTGGGTGACAGCGATGGCAAAGTGGTCATAGGCGATAGCAATAGCGACAGCGGTAAGACGGTATCATCCTCAACCAACGGCACGACTGCAACAACTACCACTACTAAGGCTAGTAGTCCAGCTACAGGTGATAATGGTATAGGTGCAGTATCAGTACTAGCACTTACCGTGGGTGCATCTGCGTGGATGCTTAGAAAGAGAAAGTAATCTATACAATAATTTTTTCTTAATTTTGAAGAGGTTCTTTGTGCTTTGACACAAGGGACTTCTTTTGCGTAAAAATGCAAAATTGAATTATCGAATTGACGTTTTTCAAAATCTTAACGGTTTTGCCTATACACTTGACGTTTCGTGCATTTTGCGGTATAATTTAGTTTGGAATAACTTCAATATAGGAGGATTTTTTATGGCTAAAAATAAAGATAGTTCTAAAGCTAACGAGTACGCAGAGAAGAAGTATAATGAACGTCCACAGTTTCCTAAGAGAGCGGTAATCACTGGAGGAATGCCTTATGGTAACAAAAAGCTCCACTTTGGACACATTGGCGGAGTGTTCGTATTTGCTGACGTATTCGCTAGATTTTTAAGAGATAGGATAGGTAAAGATAACGTAATCTTCGTATCAGGCACAGACTGTTATGGTTCACCTATCGCTGAGAGTTACAGAAAACTCTGTGAAAATGAGGGTTTCACGGGTACTATTCAAGACTTTGTGAAGTCCAACCACGATGCACAAAAACAAGCTCTAGATGATTATAACATCAGTTTGAACCTTTTTGGAGCTTCAGGTTTAGGCAGAACTTCCGAAATACATCACGAAGTATCTGACAAGTTGATTAGACAACTCTACAACGATGGTCACCTCAAGAAGATTACTACCAAGCAATTCTTTGATGAAAAGGCAGGAGTATTCTTAAACGGTAGACAAGTAATCGGAAAGTGTCCTATTGAAAACTGTCAATCGGAAAAAGGCTACGCCGACGAATGCGACCTAGGTCACCAGTATATGCCCGACCAACTTCTAGACCCTAAGAGTACACTCACAGGCGAAACCCCTACCATGAAAGATGTAGTCAACTGGTATTTCGACCTACCTAAGTGTAACGACCTCTTAAAAGAGTACGTCGCTAGGATTAAGAGACAGAAGAATGTCCGTCCACTCGTATCCAAGACCATAGACGAGTTCTTAAAGAAACCTGAAATATACATCAAGAAAGAGTTCAAAGACATCTATGAGAGTATCAAGGAGCAACTAGCACCACACGAACTCATCCCAGAGGGTAAAAAGCCATCATTCACTATAGTGTTCGATACCCTTGAAGATAGCGACCATGCTACAGAAATCCTATCTGCTAATGGCGTGAGATATCGTACTGGTAAGACTCTAGTACCTTTTAGATTGACTGGTAACATCGAATGGGGTGTACCTGCACCTAGTCTAGAAGGCGAAAAGGATTTGACTGTTTGGGTATGGCCTGAAAGTCTATGGGCACCTATATCTTTTACCATGGCATACCTAGAGAGTATCGGCAAAGATAAGGAAGTTTGGAAAGACTATTGGTGTTCCAAGGATGCACAAGTGTACCAGTTCATAGGACAAGATAACATCTATTTCTATGGTGTAGCTGAAATGGGACTATTCATGGCACTACAGGGCAAAGATGATGTAGTCAAATCCGACCCTGCAGACGGCGAACTACAGTTGCCAATCTTGATGGCGAACAACCACATACTATTCCTAGATAAGAAAGCTAGTTCAAGTGGTGCGGTAAAGCCTCCTATGGCTGACGAACTCCTAAACTACTACACCGCCGAACAGTTAAGAATGCACTATCTTGGTTTAGGTTTAGGTCAAAGGAGCGTAAGTTTCCAACCTAAGCCACTAAATCCTAATGCTGACCCTAACGACAATGACCCTGTAGTTAAAGATGGTTTCTTACTATCCAACGTGTTTAACAGAATCATAAGGACTTGTATCTATACCACACAAGAACGTTACGATGGTAATATGCCATTAGGTGAAGTATCCGCTGACATTTTGGAGACTTCTAGAAAAGCCATCCTAGACTTTGAAAGGTTCATGTATCGATTTGAGTTCCACCAAACCACCTACGTTCTAGATACCTACATTAGAAAAGCTAGTAAGTACATGGTCAAGAATCTCAACGATGCCGACAAGCAAGACAATCCAGAGTTGAGAAGACAGACCTTAATAGATACTTTCCACATCATCAAGACGGCTACTATACTGTTACATTCCATGACTCCAAACGGTGCGGAAAAGGTTCTTGAATACTTAAACCTATCCGAAGAGGCTAACGAAAAGTTCTGGAATTGGGACTACATCTTTGATACTTTACAAGACCTCTGCCCTAATGAGGATTCTCACAAGTTGAAATTCCTCCCACCTAGAACAGACTTCTTTACACGTCACCCATCACAGTTTGAAACCAACGAAGATTAACACATCAATATTTAATCAATCGGAACGACGTGAACGTCGTTCCTCAATTTGACGTAGTCAAATTATATTGTCAAATTGATGTTAAAGAAAGGAACATTTTCATGAAAGTAAACTTTCACATTCCCGAC
>CAZWRW010000257.1:0-1394 GCA_964636465.1 uncultured Ruminococcus sp.
GTGTAGAAAACGGCAACTTCCAAGAGGTCACCACAGAAAACTATGCCTACGTACAAGAGAACGGTTTCAAATCCACGAAGACTGAACCTCTCTCCACGTTTTCCGCTGATGTTGATACCGCTTCATATACTAACATCAGGAGACTTATAAACGACAACTATCAAGTTCCAACTAACGCCGTTAGAATCGAGGAGATGTTGAACTACTTCGACTACGACTACCCACAACCTACTGATGGCACTCCATTCAGTTCTACTGTAGAAATTTCCGACTGCCCTTGGAACTCTAACAACAAGTTGATGTTAGTAGGTCTCAACACAGAATCCATGGATAGTGAAGAGCTACCACCATCCAATATAGTGTTCTTGTTGGACGTTTCAGGTTCAATGTCGGATTATGATAAACTTCCACTAATACAGGAGGCTTTTACCATGTTAGCAGACGACCTCCGTCCAACGGATAGGGTATCGATAGTAACCTATGCGGGTGAAGATAAGGTGGTTCTCAGTGGTGGCGACGGTAACGATATAGAAAAAGTTAAGTCAGCCATCAATAGTTTAGTAGCTAGTGGTAGCACCAATGGTTCAAGTGGAATCATCACGGCGTACGACCTAGCCGAACAATATTTTATAGAAGATGGAAACAACAGAATTATCCTTGCCACAGATGGTGACCTTAATATGGGTATCACTGATGAGGACGAGTTAAAATCCTTAATAGAAACAGAAAGAGAAAAAGGTATATACTTATCCGTATTGGGAGTTGGCACAGGTAACTTAAACGATAGTCTTATGGAAACTCTTGCGGACAACGGTAACGGAAATTATAGTTACATAGATAGTGTCAAAGAGGCGAAGAAAGTATTATTGGATGAGATGTCTAGTACTCTGTACACGGTGGCGAAAGATGTCAAATTCCAAATAGAGTTCAACCCTACGTACGTGGACACTTACAGACTTATAGGTTATGACAACAGAACCCTCGCCACTGAAGATTTTAACGACGATTCCAAAGATGCTGGAGAAGTCGGAGCAGGACACACAGTCACTGCATTGTATGAAATCAGTCTCAACCCACCTCCAGAAGTAAGCACCGCTGATGATTGGGCTACTTTAAATATCAGGTATAAGAATCCTAATGAGGATGAAAGCAACCTAATACAAAGCAAAATCAGTGAGGAGCAGTACTCCGAGACCATGCCCGAAAACTTAGCATTTGCAAGTTCTGTAGCCGAGTTCGGAATGTTGTTAAAAGATTCCGAACATAAAGAAGATTCAAGTTATGAGGATGTAATCACGAGGTTGGGAACACTCTCAAGCGTAAATGATGATGAATTAAAGTCCGAGTTTAGAGACTTAGTATCCGCTTACAAGTACCTACTTGACAACGATTCC
>CAZWRW010000257.1:1494-2556 GCA_964636465.1 uncultured Ruminococcus sp.
TATATTAGAGAAAGGGAGAACTTTTTGAGGTTCTCCCTTTACACTTACAGTTTTACACTTGGGATGACTATTCGCCTATGACTGTTGATTCTTATAGGCTTGTACCATCTTCTTGACCATCTGACCGCCTACGGAACCGGCTTCACGAGCGGTTAGGTCGCCGTTGTAGCCTTGCTTTAGATTCACGCCCACTTCGTTAGCGGATTCCATCTTAAAGCGTTCCATAGCCTCTTGGGAATGTGCGTTCATATTGGAACTGTTAGTGTTGTTACTCATAATAGTAATCTCCTTTAAACTTAAATTTTGATTTTGTAAACTTGATTCTGTGTATCATGGTATTATTATAACACTGCTTGACGATAATATTACTAGAAAATCTTGGTATTGTAAAAGCTAAACTTTTGTGTTACAATAGGGTAAATATACATTATGTTTTTGAAGTCATCAAAGGTAGGTGTTTTAAATGTATGAGAATTTTATCGAAAGTTTGAAAGAATATCTAAAGAGTATCAACCTTGAGAACATAAAAGAGTTTTTAATAGAGTTCGGAGAGAAGTTGCACTCATCCAACAATTTGGCTTGTTTGATAACCCTAATATGTATAGATTTATTGATAGTCACGACTATACTAAAAGCCAAACGAGAAAAACGTCACAACTTAGCCTTGAAACCTAACATAGTCGCTCCGTATGGCTTAGCCATAGGAGACAAGTATTTTCCATTTAAGACTGATGAGATTCTAATTGGGAGACATCCTGCTTGTGATATCAAGTGTTTAAACTCTACAGTTTCGAGGTATCATGCGATAGTCACATTTAAAGGTGGCACTTGGTATATCGAGGATATGAACTCCACCTATGGAACTTTTATAAATGGTGAACCTATCGAGGGAGTAAAGCCCATCCGTGTGGGCGACGATTTACAACTCGGAGAGCAACACTTTACCATCGCATTGCCAACCCCTGATGATTAACTTGAGTTCAACAATCCAATTTTGCGTTGCAAAATTGTGGAACGCTTTGTGTGACGTTCCGTACACAGGATTTTTAAATCTCATAGATA
>CAZWRW010000258.1:0-2551 GCA_964636465.1 uncultured Ruminococcus sp.
AACTTGCAAAGGGTCTATTGCCAAGAAAATAGATTTAATTAACACCAATTCGATATATTCAATCAAGCTTTGCTTGATTCTGCGGAACGCCGAAGGCAAATTGTATACAAACCGTATACAAGATGTATCCAAACTGTATACAAAGTGTATACACAGGATAGGTTAGGTTAGGATAGATAAGGATAGGATAGGATAGATTAGGTTAAGTAAGGTTAGGATAGGATATATAACTTTTCCCCCCATCTGTCTTTACTGCGTTGGCTTATATAGAATTGGTGGTATTCTAAAGAATTGAAAGGAATGATATTTTGAGTAACTTAATAGTAACGTCATCACCGCATAGGCGTGATAACATCTCCACACAGAAGATTATGCTTATGGTGATTATAGCACTCTTACCGTCAGTGGTGGCTAGTGCGATATATTTCGGTGGTAGAGCAATCTTTTTAATAATCGTGTGTATGGTATTCAGTGTACTTACTGAGTACTTCTGTCGTAAGCTTATGAAACGTCCACAGACTATAGGAGACTTATCCGCTTGTGTGACGGGTCTGTTGTTGGCATTGAATCTACCAGTAACACTACCTCTATGGGAGGCTGTAATAGGATGTATCGTAGCGATAGCGGTAGTTAAGCAACTTTTCGGAGGTATAGGACAAAACTTTGCGAATCCAGCCATCACGGCTAGAATAGTTCTAATGATGTCCTTTACTGCTGATATGACCACTTGGGCAGTACCTAAGTACTATCAAGGTACTGAATTAGTCACAGGAGCTACACCTCTAGTAAGTGGTGACGCATCCTATATGGATTTGTTCTTAGGTAACGTTGGCGGATGTTTAGGTGAAACTTCTGCATTAGCTTTGATAATCGGTGGATTATTCTTAATCATAATGAGAGTTATTACACCATCAGCACCAGTGGCATTTGTGGGAACTGTAGCTTTACTAACGTTCGTAACGGGTGGAGATGTCCTCTACCAAGTGTTATCAGGTGGACTACTTCTCGGAGCGTTCTTCATGGCTACTGACTATTCTACTACACCTATCACTGAAAAGGGTAGAATAATCTTTGGTATAGGTTGTGGAATCATCACGTTTGTGATTAGAAACTATGGTGGATATCCAGAGGGTGTATCGTTCTCAATCCTACTTATGAACATCTTGACACCTTACATAGATAGACTTACTCAAACTAAGCCAGTAGGTGCGAAGTATCCAGAAAAGAAGAAGGAGGAGGCTTAAGTTATGTCACAGATTAAACCTACTCTAGTACTAACTGTGATATGTATCATAGTTAGTGCGTTGCTAGTGTTTGCGAACTCAATCACATCAGGAAAGATTGCCGAGGCTGAACAGGAAGCTCTAAACGAAAGTTTAGTAAGCGTACTCGGTGAGGGTACTAATCCAAAGGCTACCGCCTACGTCCCAACGGATGACTTAATCCCTGACGGTGCAGTAGTGAACGGAATCTATACAGATGACAAGAATCAAGTAGCTTTTGAAATGACTGTAGATGGATATTCTAAAGGTGGTTTGTATCTGCTAGTGGGTATCAATGAGAACGGAGAAGTTTCAGGAATCTCTATCATAACGATTTCTGAGACTAAGGGTCTAGGCACTAAGGTTCAAGATGATAGTTTCCTATCGCAGTTTGTGGGGGCTACCGATACCGACTACGATTTCACTAAGGTTACTGGTGCGACTTTTTCATCTAAGGGCATGAAGTCCGCAGTAGATACCGCTTTGAACATCTACAATGCACACAAGGGGGAAATTTTAAATGGCTGATACTAAAACACACAGCAATTGGTATGAATTTACCAAAGGCTTGATTAAAGAAAATCCTAACCTAGTATCGTTGTTAGGTATGTGTCCAACGTTGGCGGTAACCACCGAGGCAGTAAACGGTATCGGAATGGGTTTAGCGACGACTTTTGTGTTGGTAGGTTCAAACTTAGTAATATCGTTGCTAAAGAACGTGATACCTAAGTCAGTAAAGTTACCAGCATACATAGTAATCATTGCGGGATTCGTTACCGTAATAGAGATGCTCATGCATGGATTTGTACCATCATTGTATAGTGCATTGGGAAACTTCCTATCATTGATAGTAGTAAACTGTATCATCTTAGGTCGTGCGGAGATGTTCGCTAGTAAGAATAAGGTTATCCCATCCATATGTGATGGTTTGGGTATGGGTCTAGGATTTACACTATCCTTAACTTTGATGGGTTCTATTAGAGAGATTGTCGGTTCAGGAAGTATCTTCGGATTAGACTTACACATCTCACAACCTATGACACTATTTATCATGCCAGCCGGTGGATTTTTCGTATTAGGTATGATAATAGCAGTAATCAATAAGGTAGCCAATAAGAAACCACCTCAAGAGATTGGTTGTAAAGGCTGTCCAAATGCGAGTGCTTGTAAGGGAAACGGAGGTTGTAATCAGTAATGAAAGTATACTTTGCTATAATGCTATCCGCAATACTTACTGATAACTATGTGTTATCTAAGTTTATGGGTATCTGTCCGTTTTTGGGGGTATC
>CAZWRW010000259.1:0-2522 GCA_964636465.1 uncultured Ruminococcus sp.
CTTCAAAAATGTGAAAAAAGTTCCCCCATTTGGGGGAACTTTTCGTGTTATATCATGCAATGTGATTGATAATTTTTTGATTTGATTTTCAAAATATTAATTCAATTTGGATATCTTCTCTACCAAACTTTCAGTAGCGATTCTTATATCATCCTGAGCAAAGATTGCCGAAACCACAGCAATAGCATCTATGCCAATGTTTTCGAACTGTGGGATACTCTCTAACGTGATACCGCCTATTGCAACTATCGGAATGGTTACAGAGTTTCTAATCTCCGCCAACTGTTGGAACGTCAATGGGATGGCATCCTTTTTGGTAGTTGAGCCGAACATCGCACCCACGCCGATGTAGTCTGCACCGTCTGCTTGAGCCTGTCGAGCCTGTTCGACGGTTTTCGCAGTGATTCCGATAATCTTATCTTTACCCAAGACTTTTCTAGCCTGTGCCAATGGAGTGTCACCTTGTCCAAGGTGTACGCCGTCCGCATTGGATTTCACACAAACTTCGATGTTGTCGTTTATGATTAGTGGCACATGATACTTTTCCGTCAGCCTTTTAAGCTTGATGGCACTATCAAGGAAACTGTCAAAGTCAAGAGACTTTTCCCTAAGCTGTAGGATATCCACGCCACCCAACAGAGCCGATTCCACACACTCTTCAAGGGTACGACCATTTAACCAAGTTCTATCCGTGATACCATACAGTAGACATCTGTTTTTGTCGAACATAAAGATTTTCCTCGATTAACCGTTGTTGATTAGGTCAGTCATATCGTAGATACCAGCAGGTTTGCCTTGTATGAACACACTCGCATTTAGTGAACCCTCAGCAAAGACGGTCTTGGAAGTAGCAGTGTGTTTCAATGAGATAACCTCATCGTTACCAGCGAAGATAACCTCATGTTCACCCACGATAGTGCCACCTCTAACGGTATGGATACCTATCTCATTCTTATCACGCTTTTTGCGTTGTGAGTGTCTATCATAGATGTAACTGTGTGGAGTTTCCAAAGTTTCATTGATAGAGTTGGCAATCATCAAAGCTGTACCGCTAGGAGCGTCAACCTTTTGATTGTGGTGTTTCTCGATAATTTCTATATCAAACTGATTGCCTAAGATTTCTGTAGCTTTCTTAGCAAGTCCGACTAGTAGGTTGATACCTAGTGACATATTCCAAGAGAAGAACACAGGAATCTGTTGAGAGGCTTTCTTGATTTCATTGATTTGCTCATCGGAGTAGCCAGTAGTAGCTAATACTACAGGAGTACCAGTAGTTAGGCAATACTCTAGAAGACTTTTCAATACTGATGGGTGTGAATAGTCTACGATTACATCAGGTTTTACAGGTAGCTCACTAGGGGAGGATACTATCTCGAAATCGGCATACTTTTGGGTGTTTACGTCTATGCCACCCACAATTTTGATATCATCACGGTTTTGTACACAGTTATAGATAGACTTTCCCATCTTACCGTTAGCACCGCAAACTGCTATGTTTACCATAAAAGCACTTCCTTTACAATTTATCATTATTATTCATTATATTAACATGGGCGGAATTACTCCGCCCAGATGTTTATATTCAACTACTTAACCAAGCCATGTGCGATTAGTGACTTCTTTAAAGATTCGATATCCTTTTCAGCCATAGGGTATAGTGGCATACGACAACCACCTACGCCTAATCCCATGAGGTTCATAGCCTCTTTAACTGGAATTGGGTTTACATCTATGAAGAGGTTGTTAATCAAATCTAGAAGTTCAATCTGCATTTTGGATGCACTTTGGAAGTCATTGTCTAGGCAATATTGAGCCATCTGATGAGTTTCCTTTGGCATAACGTTAGATAGTACGGAAATTACTCCCTTAGCACCTAGTGACATCAAAGGCACGATTTGGTCGTCATTACCGCTGTATACGTCCATCTTGTCGCCTACCGCTTGAACTACCTTAGCTACATAACCGATGTTTCCACTAGCTTCCTTAACTGCCACGATGTTCTTATGGTCAGCAAGTTGTAGGTAGGTGTCTACTGCGATGTTCACACCAGTTCTACTTGGAATGTTATATAGTATCATTGGGATATCCACATTGTTAGCGATAGCTGTGTAGTGTGCTACTAGTCCACGTTGAGAGGTCTTGTTGTAGTAAGGTGTAACTACTAGTAGACCATCTGCACCAAGTCTCTGTGCCTCCTGTGATAGCTCGATAGCATACTTAGTATCGTTACTACCAGTACCTGCGATTACTGGGATTCTCTTGTTAGTCCTCTCTACGGCATAACGGATACACTCTGTATGTTCCTCATCGGTCATAGTGGAGGATTCTCCAGTAGTACCACATATTATGATAGCATCTGTTCCATTATCAATTTGGTAGTCGATAATTTCACCTAACCTATCAAAGTTTATGGAACTATCTTCATTCATAGGCGTGATGATTGCTACACCAGCACCAGTAAATATAGTATTCTTCATTTTAAAATTAACTCCTTTCACCAGTTAATTCGTATTATACTCATA
>CAZWRW010000260.1:0-2517 GCA_964636465.1 uncultured Ruminococcus sp.
GAGGGTGCTATAGATACCATGAGTATCGAGACGGTAGGCTTTAAATCACTTGCCATAGGCTCTACATCGTATGTGAACAAGTTCTTTAATAGCTACACGATACATCCGAACACAACGCTTGTGGTGGCTCTGGACAATGACAAGGCTGGTGTTGATGCTACCAATCAAGTAGTTGAGCAGTGTAAGCATCGTGGAATCTACTGCATAGTGGCAGATATGGACATCTACGGTTCTTGCAAGGATGCCAACGAGTTGCTAATCAACTCAAGTGAGCTACTGAAGGAAAATCTAAACAAGATGGTTAGTAAGTCGCAAGACACTGACCTAAGAGAAAAATATTTCAAGGATTGCAAACGCATGGAAGAGATTGAAAACAATGTGATTCCAAAGGATATCAACATAGTATCCACTGACATTAGTGAATTCCCTGAAGTTACCTTTGAGAACATAAAAAGTACGGAGGTTATTAACTATTTCGGAAAGTTACCTACTCAAGAAGCTGTGATGAGCTATTATATGTATCTAACTGAAAAAGCCAAAAAGTTCAGAATGAGTAGTGAGTGCAAACCAATCTTCGACTACGCTAAAAAGGTTAAACTTAACCACATCAAAGATTGGAATAACAATCCTAACATAAGGGTAACTAACAACAAACAAGACTTACCTGAATGGGTTACTTTTAATGCGAGGGGCAACGCAATAATAAACGAAACCATCTACTGTAAGCAAAAGATTGCTCAAAAGGATATACGTACCATTGGGGGTAAGATATACAACATCGATGGAGAGGTTAAGGAAAGCGGTCTAAGACGTGAGATAATCGACGACATATCACCATATGTCACCTCTGGACTATCTAGAATGGTTGAGGCTCTATACAGTGCCATCAAGATATTCACATACAGTGAAATGCCTGATGCTGATGCCAAGAAGATTCACGTACTCAACGGAGCTATCGATATAAGCAAGTTCAAAACCACAGGACAGTTCTTGTTCTCGCCTAATAAAGAGTGGTGCGTAAATAGACTAAGTGTCAAATTCAATCCAGATGCTAAGCATCCGGTCAAGTTCCTAAAGCTATTGGATGAACTCCTAGAAGAGGACGACATCAAGACACTACAGGAGTATATGGGTTATGGATTCATTCCGTCTACCATCGCACAGAAGTTACTCTTCATAGTAGGTAACGGCGGTGAGGGTAAGAGCCTTTTGGGAAACATCTACAAACAGGTTATCGGTGCACACAATACTTACTCTGCACATATCCAAAAGCTACAGAACAAGCCTTGTGAACTCGCTAACTGTATCAATAAGCTAATGAACATCGATGACGACACAGAGGCTAAAGCTTTTGAGGATACTGGTACACTCAAGGAGATAATCAGTGGAGGTTCTGTAACCGTTGAGCCTAAGTACGTACAGCCTTACTCAACCACCCTATATACTAGATTGATGTGCTTTAGTAATGCCTCTCTACAGGCTCTGTACGACCGCTCAGACGGTTTCTACCGTAGACAGCTTATCATACGTACCAAGCCAAAGGCTAAGAACAGAGTGGACAATCCTAACCTAATGAACGAGATTGTCGCAGAAGAACTTGAAGGAATCTTCCTATGGTGTTTGGATGGTCTAAAGAGATTAATATCTAATAACTTCATATTCACCGTATCGGAGAAGTCCAAACATCTAGTAGAACAGAGCCAACGTGAAGGTTTCAACTTCATCGAATACCTAGAAGACACTAACGAAATCGCTTTTGAAGAAACACAAGCAACTACCAGTGTAGACCTATACTCAGCATATTGCAACTGGTGCCACCAAAATGGTAAAGATATCATCAAGAGAAACGTTGTATTAGGTTGGTTAAAAGACCATTCTAACAAGTATAACATCAAAGACGATTGTAACGTAATCGACAGAAACAGTGGCAGACGTTGCCGTGGATTTAAAGGCATCAAGGTTATTAGAAGTTACAACCAAAATGTTTGCTGTGCGTAAGTTCTGGTTAAAATAGCATCTTGAAAGTTAAATACCTAGATTTGTAAAAAATTCAGCCCAAAAGCTCAGGGGGATAGTATACCCTTTTTTAGTTGAAATATACATAATCTGGATTTTAAAAAATCAGCTCAGAAGCCTTGGGGATAACTATACCCATTTTTAGATACCAACATTTAGATACAGGTTACCTCGACACGTAACGCATTTCTTGAGGAAAGTTTTGTACATAATTTCAAAAACATATAAGGTAGTGGCTTAATCACATAGGTATGTGGTTCACTCATCACACATAAGTTGGTTCCTACTCTGTAGGGATTATTTTTTTCTACAGATTTAAAATATAATATTTTTAAAATATACACGTCTTTTAAAAGTTGAGAAATGTGTATATGCGTAAACACCCAACCTATGGGGGTTAGTAAAGATATTGGTGTGTCTTAGGTGAGTATTACCGTGTTTTGGAGTGTAGACATAAAAAAACCTCTTGATACCAATCAAGAAGTTTTGAAATATATCCTC
>CAZWRW010000261.1:0-2515 GCA_964636465.1 uncultured Ruminococcus sp.
TAAATTAAGAAAGGAGTTTAAAAAATGGACACACCTATACATGAGTTCTTAGTACAGTACGAGAACTCCAACACGCTTAGGCTACATATGCCTGGACATAAAGGGAAGTATCACCCACATGACATTACAGAGATTAAAGGTGCTGACAGTCTGTTCGAGGCGGAAAGTATCATAAAATTCAGTGAGGAGAACGCATCAAAGCTATACGGCACGGAGGCTACCTACTACAGCACCGCTGGAAGTACTCTAAGTATACAGGCTATGCTCTTCATGATGAAAAAAGATAACAGACGTATCTATGCAGTTAGAAACGTCCATAGGAGTTTTATAAACGCTTGTGTACTACTGGACTTATCAGTGCAATGGATATATCCAAAGTATGAGAACACTATCATCAGTGGGGAAGTGGACATCTCAACCATAGAGGAGACGCTCTCAAAAGACAACCTACCTAAAGCTTTATACCTAACCTCTCCGGATTACTACGGCATGGTCGCAGATATTAAAACCATCAGTGAGGTTTGCCATCGACACAACACCGTGCTTTTAGTGGATAATGCTCACGGCACACTGTTGAACTTCATGAGCGAAAATCTCCATCCGATACACTTGGGAGCTGACCTCTGTTCCGACAGCGCACACAAGATGCTCCCAACACTCACTGGTGCTGGATACTTACACATAGGTAATCCAAACTATGTTGATATGGGCAAGTATGCTATGAGTTTCTTCGGTTCGACTAGTCCATCATACTTGATTATGGAAAGTCTAGACCTTTGCAATGAATATATTTCTACCAGTCTACGTGATGATTTGTCTAAGGTAATCGAGAGGGTTGAACATTTGAAGTCACAGTTTGCGGATAGGTTCACTTTTGCTGATTCTCAAGAGAAGTTACACTTGACGTTCTTATCATGGAAAGATGGGTATCTAGGGACACAGTTGGCGGAACGTCTAAGGGGGTACGGCATAGAGTGCGAATACGCAGACACTCAAAGTGTAGTGTTGTTGTTTTCGCCATTGGATGACGAAAATACTTTTGATAGGCTCACCCACGCATTAGATAGTTTAACTTTAGATAGGGTATCTGTAGGGATTAAAGTTCCGAACGTCGAGCCGTTAGAGGTCACCATGTCCATGCGTGATGCTGTGTTCTCACATACGGAAACCATCCCAATTGAGGGAGCTATCGGGCGTACCTGTGCGGAAGTCAAAGTGCCATGCCCTCCAGCTATACCGATAGTGGTATCTGGTGAGGTGGTAACTTCTAACGTGATTAAGGTCTTGCAAAACTACGGTATCGAAACCCTAAGCGTAGTTGCAAAATGATGTTACAAAAATATATGGGTTTTACGATTTAGAACACCTTTTCAAGCCATTCAAGACACTTCAATTTTAGTTCATACTTTGGATGGTCTTCTAAAAGGTTCATGGTATCGCTATCGAAATAGGGTTCACTGTCGCCTACAGTTACGGCGTTTACGCACATTGGAGGATACATCACACACCACCAGTTATGCCCCTCTGCGTTCCCGATGGTAACCCTAACTGCATCATAGAGACCACTCGGCATGGTTAAGTCGCCGTATGTGCGGTCGTCAAACTCCATGTTTACGAGTTCCACATCTATAGGATAAGTGTAACCGTTCTCCGCCACTACGTCACTAGCGATAGACTTAATAAGCTCCAACCTCTCAGATACGTAACTTTCAGCCTCATCTATGTTCGTGCAATCTCCGAAGATATCCTCAGTATGTTCAAGTAGTGCATCACGGATTTTAAGTTTCAAGGCTTGGTCTTCGTCGCTATCCGAGTTCGCCAAAATATGCATACGCAACACGTTTTCTTGAAGGTTGTCATAAGTACCCTTTACGCTCACCAAACACGACACCGTCACTGATATTAAAATTCCTAACACCATAGAGACTTCTAACAGTCTAAACTTCATAACTTTTCACCTCACTGGATAGTATTGGCTGAAAAGCTTGACGTATACAAAACCATCAAAATTTTAAAAAACAAAAAACTCAAGAAGCCCCTAACATCTTGAGTTTTTATATATAACCATGAAGAATTTAACTCGACTAAAAGTTTACTATTATGTATATATTATACTATAACGTTAAACAGATGTCAAGAGCAAAACTGTCGTTTTGTATAAAATATCAAACTAAACGTTTTCGATTTATGGAAATTGCACAAAGCTTGAAAATCGATTCAGTTTAGTCACGCCAAACTGCGGAACGATATTTACATCGTTCCGCATATTTTGTATGAAATTATCATTAGTTTACGATAATAGAATACTCTTTAACTCATTTACGTCTAGAGCGTTTACTTTGCCGTCTTCGTTTACATCATAAGATGATGGGTCAATCCATGAACTTGAGTCGTCAACTAAGTTAAATAGATACTTCTTTAGCATGATTAGGTCAAGAGTGTTGACCGTTCCATCCTTGACGATATCGCCTTTGAGGTTTTCAGGGGTAGGTGGTTCAGTGGTAGTGATAGGTTC
>CAZWRW010000262.1:0-2510 GCA_964636465.1 uncultured Ruminococcus sp.
GCACTAATACGTACCCCTCTTTTATACGATTTAACAGCCATTCTGAATAGAATGCTGGTATATCTGTACGCATTCCTGTTTGAATTATCATTAAAATTTTCCTCCACAGAAATAATAAAATAATACATCCATGCTATCGCATGGAGGAACGGTAACAGCCCGTTCCCTACAAAAAATAAATATACATTAAATAACAAAAATAAATATACACTAAATATAAAAAATATGGTAGTCAGAAAACCCAACTACCAAGTATCATTATAACATACGTTAGAAACTATGTCAATAATCAAAAATCAAATTTTTAGACAAAGTTATTTAATAATCTTAAAGCACACGGTCTTCTCATTGATGGTTGGACTATGATATTTAAAGTACACAATACCGTCAATCGGTGTGAAAATCTTTGAAACCAGCTCACCAGTGAATGGGTTGATAATCTTGCCTAAAAGGTCGCCTTTTTGAACCTTTTCGCCAACTTCCGTTAAACTTACGAAGATTCCAGCCGATTCGGACTGTATCTGTTGAGTATCGGATTCGTCTAAGATTTCCGTCAAGTAGGCAGGAGGTGTTTTCACTGTTGCGATGTTTCGATTGTTCATAAAACGGAGTATTGCGTTTACTGTCGTATCTGCGGAAGTTTCGTCAATCTCATCAGTAGCGTTGGCGTAGACTGAAAACGCCTTAGTCTCCCAGATTTGCCAGTTGTAGTTTAGTGTAGTGGTATCATATGGACGTGGTTTTCTCACGATACCAAACTGTAACCCGAAATCTTTCATCATTTCAATGTTGGTGAAATCCGTGAGCATAGTCTTGACGTGTGGCAAGAAGTTTCCAGTTTGATAGAAACTTGCGAGTTGTATTCCATACTCATAGCCTTGTAGTTTGGTGAACAGTCCATCAGCGATACGTTGTGTAGTTTCGCCAAGGTTGTAACCAGGGAACATCCTGTTGATATCGGTGTTATCCATAGCCCAAAAACGTTTACCTATGTTCATAGAATAGTAGTTCACACATGGAATTACTAGTATCTCACAACCATCTACCAGTTTACCCTCGGATTCTAACTTTTTGAGTTCTTGAACCATCTTGCTACACACATACATCTGTTGAACTTCGTTGCCTCTTAAAGCTCCAACTATGGCTAAGGATTTCTTGCCACTACCGAACTTGTAACCAATCACATCTAACTGCTCACGATATGGAGACTTTAAAGAGAATAAGATTTCTTCTACCATTATAAAGCACCTCCGTTTGTAGGTTCAAGGATTCTCGCAAGGAGTGACCCACCATATACTACTGGATATTCCCTAAGCGTGAAAATCATGCCATCACAGACGGCTTTGACCTCTTCAACTACCGTTGAAGTCAATGGGTCTACTACATCCCCGATGTGGTCGCCTTTCTGAACTATGTCGCCAAACTTCGCCGTTGGAACGAATATTCCACTCTCATCTGAATTTACAAAACCCACATTATGATTCAAAGACACGATAGGCTCTCTAACAGGTTTAGCATCGCCTTTCCACATATTTAGATGTTTCATGAGATTTATTACACCATCAAACACCTGTTGACAGTATTCCTTTGTGATTCTCATTCCGACACCCATTTCAACTACTAGAGTTTTAGTTCCTCTAGTGTTTAGCGTGTGTGCTAATGTGGATTCTAAAACCGTCGCAGATTCATGTACCCATATAAAGTCAACGTTCATGAGTTTTGCATAAGGTACTAGAGTATCCGCAGTAGGTACACTTATACGTATCTGTGGAATTTCTTTCAAGAAAATGTTACTTGAATGTACGTCTACGCACACATCCGAGCCGACCAAATCATCCACAATGGATGAGCAAACTACTTCCATCATAGTGCCATCCTTTGAGCCAGGAAACACACGATTCATATCTAAGTCAAACATAGGTATACCACGAGTTATGGAATCTATGCCCATAGGGTTCAATGCAGGATAGATATCTACTATACCATCCAACAACTCAATATTGTTATCGATGTAACTTCCCACCATGTATGCGAGATACTGTCCTTCAAGTTCATCGCCATGTGTACCGGTGACCAAGCTCAACCTAGTCTTACTAGAGCCGTGTTGTATTCGTCTCTTTTGAATTTTTAAACTTTCGTGAACCGCAAGTGTAGCGGTTGCAACCGTTTTTATCATAAGTATTACGCCTTTCCATAAAATTTTTTATACATATGAACAAAAAAACGGCACTTTCTCATAGAAAAAGCACCGTTGCTTGTAAACAATAATATATATACAGTATAGCAACATCATGAGGATTTGTCAACAACTTTTACGATTAAACTTACTTTATTAAGATTTATATGCGTTTTTGTTTGTTTTTTTAAGCCGTCTTGAATGGAATTCCCAAAAGTAAATTCCATGGCATACGATACTCCATCATGAATGTTACCATACAAACTCGTTTTTATGGTTTACGATATAGAATCAAAATAAACCTCCAAAGCCTTTTGAATGGTTTCAGTTACTA
>CAZWRW010000263.1:0-2506 GCA_964636465.1 uncultured Ruminococcus sp.
TACTTGCTCCTACAATGATACTGCCCTATCGTTTACGCTGTCCTTATGGTGATGTGATATACTATTATATATATTCAAATTTAAAGGAACAGTCACAGCCCGTTCCCTACATATACATTAAACCAACCCCCGATACTACTAAGCCAATACAATAATATTAATACTGGTGTTAAAAATCCCTACCCTCTGGAATATAACCAAAATCGTAGTTAGGGTCATACATATCCATTTGGTCGTGGTCAATATCTTTAGAAACACTGTCATTGGTATCACTAGTACTACTTTTGTTATCATACTCATCATAGTTACCGTCCAAGACCTTAACCATATTATCATCTTTTATAAGCCAATCGAAGTTAGCAACCCAATTCCTATCATTAGAACCCTTTAGGAATTTAGAGTTTTCAGTCTTTTCAAATAACTTTTTAAAATCATCATAGGTATAGCCAGTACTAAATATAGCATCAATCGATTTCCTCCTACTATCCGAAAGTTTGGACAGAGGGGGGAACGATACGCAAGTATCGTTATACATATCGACTATTTTTTTATAATCTATCTCTAACTCTTTATCTATACTCTTATCTCTATCTCTATACTCTATACTCTTATCTCTATACTCTGTAGTCACTTTTTCGTCACACTTTTGAACATCAGTGTCACAATGTGACGCTCTTAATCTTCTCATACGTCCAGCACTACTAACTTCCGAACCAACCATAGTCTGTAGTTGGGTTAAGAATAGTTTACCATCCTCAAGATGTTCAACCAAACCTATATCTTGTAGCACACGCAAAGCATTTACAACGATATCAAGGTCTGTTTTGGTAACCTCAGCGAGTTTGTTTTCGTCATAAGGCACTAACATTGTGCCAACCTTTCGGATTAGTATTCCATCATTTTTCAATGATTTTAAGCAAAGTCTAAGGTAGAATAGCACGTATTCTTTGCCGTTCTCTTGTTCCTCCAACCAGTTGATAGCCTCATCTTCAAAGAAATTCTCTTTCAATTTAAGCCAAAAATAACGTTTATCTGCCATAAAAAACAGCTCCTTTCACAAAGGAGCTAAAAACCTTAATTTTTTGTATTAAGACGTACAACTATAATTTTGAACTTTTTATGAACTTTTTTAGATTACACGGAATCAATGTACGGAACGTCCGCCCACGGCGTTCCTGAATTTGACGTAGGCAAATCATTTATGTTTTGTATATAAACTCAATTCAACACCACGGCATTAGAAAGCCTGTCAGCGGTGGCGGAAAAATCGGTTAAGGTGCTGGAGTACAACGTTGCGACGGTCTCCCCAACGGATACATAATCACCAAGGTGATGGGCAAACTTCACACCTGCGGAATAGTCCACCGGGTCGGATTTGGTTCGCCTACCTGCCCCCAATGCCAATGATACCAAGCCAACCTCTTCACAAGCAACCTTTTGAATAGTTCCACTAGTATGTGCCTTGACTTCATACGAATACTTAGCCTTGCCCAAACGAGTGTAATCTTCCACGATGTGGGGGTCGCCACCTTGGAACTCAACCATCTTAGTGAACGTTTCTAGAGCCTTGCCACTGGATAAGGCTTTTAAAACTCTAGTTTCCGCCACGGATGTTTCCAACTTTAACGCTTTAGATACCACTTCTGTAGAGAGCTTTACACATAAATCTAGAAGTCTACCCTTAGCATTACCTTTGAGTACCTCCATCGCCTCGATGACTTCTAAAGCATTACCGACATAGTATCCTAAAGGTGAATCCATATCAGTGACCAAGGCACTGCATAGCTTGTTTGAACGCTCCCCAATGTTCACCATAGTCTGTGCTAGATGGTTCGCACTATCAGAACTTTTCATGAATGCACCACTACCACACTTGACATCTAAGACGATTACATCGGTGTTCATAGCGAGTTTCTTACTCATGATACTAGAACTTATCAATGGAATACTATCCACAGTAGCGGTGACATCCCTGAGGGCATAGAGTTTTTTGTCAGCAGGGGTTAGGTTGCCACTCTGTGAGACTATCGCACAGCCTACGGAGTTTACACACTCTATGAACCTATCGTGTGAGAGTTCCACATTAAAGTTTGGAATGCTCTCCAACTTATCGATAGTACCGCCAGTATGTCCCAAACCACGCCCAGACATTTTAGGCATCTTGACACCGCAACTTGCTACTACAGGAGCTATCACTAAAGTTGTCTTGTCTCCGACACCGCCGGTGCTGTGCTTGTCCGCTGTGATTCCGTCAACACGTTCCCAAGTGAGAACCTCTCCGGAAAGTTTCATGTGTTCTGTTAGGTAGTAGGTTTCCTCCTCGGATAGTCCATTTAGACACACCGCCATCAACCACGCTGAAATTTGATAGTCTGGAATCTCCCCCTTGACGTAGCCATTCACAAGGTAGGCTAAAGCCTCCTCGGTGAGCTGTTCCTTGCGTTTCGTCGCATTGATGATATCATACATATTTAACATATATTTTCACTCCTTTTTTATATAATCC
>CAZWRW010000264.1:0-2482 GCA_964636465.1 uncultured Ruminococcus sp.
ATAGCTTTGCACGAATCCGTCCATAAATTCTTTTGCAGTTGACTCATCGCCACCGAAAATATCTAGAACCTCTTGTGGAATAGTTCCATCATTTTCATAGTCTTCAATCATAGTGACTATAGCCTGAGGGTCACTGGAAAGCTTCATACCATACTCGATATAAGGTGACATAACTACGATTAGTACCACTGTGGTTATCAAAGACAGTGCAGAAGTCACGATACCAGCAATTGCAAAAGATTTTCCATTCCTTTTGGTAGCCAACACGATTATGCCAAGTATCAATGAGGCTATGCCCAAAGGTACAGATAGTAGAAAACACAAACACACCACTAGCGAAATGATTCCCAATACCATAGAAGTCGTCGCCATGGCTTTACTGCCCTTTTGTGATTGTTCGTCCATGTCGTAGTTAGGATATTCATCATAGTTGTTAGTTTCAAAGCTCATAAAATTGTCCACCTTTCAAAAATTATTAATGTGGGTTTTGTATACTACCAAGGTTTTAGGTCGTTTAGGTTGAATGGGGTTCTTTGGTAGACACAGTAGTTTAACCAGTTTGAGTACATCAAATTGGCATGGCAACGCCACTTGAATACTGGCTCTTGTGATGGGTCATCATTTGGGAAGTAGTTGTAAGGTACTTGGATGTCCAAGCCTTTGTTTACGTCTCTAAAGTACTCATCAGCGAGGGTGTACCTGTCATATTCGCTGTGTCCCATTATGAAGTACTGTCTGCCGTTTCGATTGGCTACCGCATGGATTCCAGATATATCTGACTTGGCTAAGATTTCGAGCTGTGGCACTTTCAAGATGTCAGCCTCTCTAACTTCCGTGTGCCTAGAGTGCGGTACACAGAACTTTTCATCGAAACCGTTTAAAAGTTGAGAGTTTGCTCTCACTATATCGTGAGGAAATACACCAAACATCTTCTTATCTAGTGGATACTTAGGCACTCCAAAATGGTAATATAGTCCTGCTTGAGCACCCCAACATATGTGCATAGTCGAAAATACGTTGGATTTAGACCATTCCATAATTTCGCAAAGTTCTTGCCAATAGTCAACATCTTCAAAATGTAGTTGTTCAACTGGCGCTCCTGTGATGATTAAACCATCATAACGACGTTCTTTAACCTCATCAAAAGTACAGTAAAAGCTACTCAAATGGTTAGCAGAAGTATTCTTAGCCTTGTGTGACTTAACGTGCATCAACTCAACATCGACCTGTATGGGAGTGTTGCTCAACAGTCTCATTATTTGTGTTTCGGTCTCAATCTTTTTGGGCATGAGGTTAAGTATGATAATCTTTAACACTCTAATGTCTTGGGTGTCTGCTCTTGTGTCAGACATTACGAAGATATTTTCGTTTGAAAGCGTTTCAAAGGCAGGTAGATTTTTAGGTATTCTTATAGGCATTTAAATCACTTCCAATCTTAAAAATTTTTATCAACGCCAATTCGATATAATACGGAACTATCAAATCAGCGTTGAGTATATTATGTAAATGGGCAGACGTTAGAATCTGCCCAAAATTTTAAATATTTTAAAACTTAACGATTAAACTGGATGTACTTGAGTTTCAGCATCGCCGTGTTTACCATCGATACCATACTTAGCATTTCTTCTCTTTTCAAAGAACTTAACCGCAACCTGTCCGAATTGTGCGTAGCTTAGAACGTCTTCTTCTTGTTCTATCCACTCTGCACACTCTTCACGAAGTTTGTCAAGCTCTGGCTTTAGTAGGTCTGCTGGACGGCAGTCGATAGGCTCTGCATCACCGATAATCTTCTTCCTGAACTCAGGGTCGATAGGTACTGGTGTCTTACCATACTCTCCTCGAACGATACCCTTAAACTCTTTAGTTACAGTCTTGTATCTTTCGCCAGTTAGTACGTTGAACACTGCTTGTGTACCTACTATCTGTGAAGATGGTGTAACTAGTGGAGGTTCACCGGCATCATGACGAACTCTTGGAACTTCTTGAAGAACTTCTGTTAGGAGGTCTTCCTTACCTGCCTGTTTCAATTGTGAAAGTAGGTTGGATAGCATACCACCTGGTACTTGATAGATTAATGCATTAGCATCTGTAGCTAACATTTTAGGGTCTAGTAGACCGCTATCAATGTACTTTTTACGTAGGGTCATGAAGTAGTCTCTAATTTCGTTTAGTAGTACTAGGTCAAGACCTGTATCGTACTCAGTGCCCTGTAGTGCTGCTACGATTGACTCTGTAGGTGCGTGTGAAGTTCCCAATGCTAATGGTGACATAGCAGTATCTACTACGTCTACACCTGCTTCGATACCCTTTAACAAACACATTGACGCTAAACCTGATGTATAGTGTGTATGTAGTTGGATAGGAATATCTACAGCTTTCTTTAGTGCAGTTACTAGCTGTTGAGTTCTATATGGTGTAATCAACGCTGCCATGTCCTTGATACAGATAGACTGTACGCCCATCTCTTGAAGTTCCTTAGCGT
>CAZWRW010000265.1:0-2472 GCA_964636465.1 uncultured Ruminococcus sp.
GTTTGATAATGTAATGTACTCCATTTAAAAGTCTCCTTTGCTAGTATTTAGTATCTATCAACCCGATTATGATTTAAAAGTTGATTTTAACAGATATATCTGCTATAATTATTATATAACAACCAATTGGAAAAGTAAAATGCTTTTTACGTATTGTGCTATACATAATACGCATACTAAACTTGATACTTGATAGGAGTAAATATAATGATTGAGATATATCTACTTGAACAACTGAAAGCTCTATACGAATATGGCACACTTTCGGCAGTAGCGGAACATTTACACGTTGCACAACCGTCTGTTTCTAGAGCTATGAAAAAACTCGAAGAACAGCTAAGAGTTACACTTTTTGAACGTCAAAAGAATAGAATCGTACTTAATGAGACTGGAAAGCTTACCGCTGAATATGCAATAAAGATTATCGACAATGAGATAGAAATGATGCATAATGTAAGAGCATTCGACCGCTCTTTACATACCGTGAACATAGGTAGTTGTGCTCCGGGTCCTTTGATGGTTCTGCTACCACAGATGACGGGAATCTTTTCGGGGATGACTGTTTCTTCCGATATGGCAGACGAACGAGCCTTAATTTCGGGACTGGATAGTCAAAAGTATACTGCCATAGTCCTCACACGCCCACTTACTGACCCGAAATATTACTGTAGAATGTACATATCCGAACAGTTGTATTTGTCTGTAACGAAGTTTCACCCCGCCTCTACATATAAGAAGATTTCATTTAAAGAGGTTGACGGACAGAACTTCATTATGTACGCAGATGTAGGCTTTTGGGAAGATATCGTTCGCCAAAAGATGCCCCATGCAAAGTTTTTCAAACAAGAAAACCTTGACGCAGTAAACGAACTCTCTCGTTCTTCCGATTTGCCATCATTTTCAACGGATATAACCCAAAAAATCTACCCCGAAAGACGTATCGAACGAGAGAACATCCCATTTTCAGACCCCGAAGCTTTTGCACAGTACTACATAGTATGCCTAAAAGAAAATAGAAAACGTTTAAGTGCGTTGTTTCGCCTGTTGGAAAACTAATGCTTAGATAAATCTAAATTCAGTATACGTTAAGTGCATAGCAGAATACGTAAAAAGCATTGTACTTTTCCAAAGTTGTGCGGTATAATAGTCCTAACAGATAAACATAACCAACCCCAAAAAACAACCTTTAGGAGGAAACTTTTATGAAAAATTTTGAGTTAAATAACGGCACAACCATTCCAGTAGCTGGTATAGGAACTTTCCTAATGCAACCACAAGAGGCTGAATCTTCAGTGGTTTCAGCGTTGCAGAACGGCTACACCCTAATAGATACCGCTAACGCTTACATGAACGAAAAGGCAGTCGGAAGAGCTATCAAGGTATCGGGTAAACAGCGTAGTGAGATTTACCTATCCACAAAGCTATGGCCTAGCGTGTACGCTACAGCCGACCAAGCCATCGATGAAACTCTAGCACGTCTAGATACTGACTATATCGACTTGCTATTCCTACACCAACCAGTAGGCGACTACATAGGAGCGTACAAGGCTATGGAACGTGCAGTTAAGAGTGGCAAAGTTAAGTCTTTGGGACTCTCTAACTTTTCAAAAGCAGAGGTTGAGGAAGTTATCAACGCTACTGAAATTAAACCAGCGTTCTTACAGGTGGAAGCACACCCATACTACCCACAGAACGAACTTAAAGCTTATCTAGATACTTTCGGTGCTAAGGTTATGGCATGGTATCCACTAGGTCACGGAGATGCTAACTTAGTGAATGAACCAGTGTTCACAGAACTTGCTAAGAAGTACGGAAAGTCTAATGCACAGATTATCTTACGTTGGCACACACAAGTAGGTAACGTAGTAATCCCCGGTTCTAAGAACCCAGAACACATTAAGGATAACATTAACATCTTTGACTTTACCCTAACCGATGAAGAACTATCAAAGATTGCTAAGCTAGACTGCAACAAACCTTACTATGTGGCTAGTCAAGAGGCTTTACAAGGCTATTTAGCTTTCGCTCCCGACTTTAACAGCCAAGAATAAACATAAATAGTTTTACGCCAATTCGATAAATTTAGAAACGGTCATAACTCGTTCCCTATGAAATTCTAATCCAAGTATATGACCTTTTTGCATCCTGTAAAAGCGTCCGTGCCAATGGTCTTGACGGTCTTGGGGACTACTATCTCAAGGTTCTCGCAGTTCTTAAAGGCGAAATCCTTGATGGTCTTTACGTTCTCGGAGATTCTAAAAGTCCTTAGGTTGGTGCAGTTCTCGAAACAGCTCTCAGGGATAGTTTTCACGCTGTCAGGTAGTACAACTTCTTCCAGTGATGGCGTGTCCCGAAAAGCTCCCTTGCCGATACTCTTAGCCGTGGTGATGGTAATCTTCTTGTACGCACAGACGAGCTTTTTAAACACTTTCCAGTAGATGTAAGGAATGGTTATCTCCTCTAGGTTTTCCA
>CAZWRW010000266.1:0-2471 GCA_964636465.1 uncultured Ruminococcus sp.
ATGATATAAAATGGTTGATTTTTTTTCTACAACGTGATATAATACTACTAATGTCGTTCGCTATGGCGTTCGATAATTTAATTTTTAGAAAGGAACTTTTTTTATGGACAACAATCTCAATGAAAACTCAAACGGCAACGGCGAAAAAACGCTTGAGTTTAACACCAATCCCATAAATGATGATTACGTAATCTATGAGGACGACGAACCTCTCGACTACTCCGACGACGATTACTATAGTGATGATGATGATTTCTACGACGATGACATAGAAGACGATTCACTACCCCCCAATGATGATAATCAAAAACATTCTAAAGGAGAGGCAAAAGCCTCCGTATTGAGCCACAAACTTCCTGAAGAGTTCGAGGGAAAAGTACAAGCTTTGAAGTATCTGTTTAGTGGAGTAAACTTCATGGATTTGTTGGTTAGACTGTTCGCATCGTACTTTATAGCTATGCTATACCAAACCGCTAGAATACAAGAATCTTTTCAAAACTTACAGTTTGGTTCTAATGTGAGCGTTACAACCCTTATAACACAGATATGTTTGATATTCATAGCAACTTCGTTTGTGAAGTATCTAGTAAACAACGTATTGAAATCCGCCTTAAACACTGATGGCTACTTTTTAGGCACAGCGATAATGCTCTATGGAGCGTACACAGTCTTCCGATTGAACAACTTCTACTATGCTTTAGGTGTTTCTATAGTAGTTGCGACGGTCATGGTATTCTTAGTAGGCAACGACTACTTTAAAGAGTTCAAAACCTTGTCCAAATGGCAGAGCAGAACCATCGTGTTGATATTCTTCTTGTGCTTTGCGATAGGCGTAGGCACTCTTTGTGTGTATAGATACCTATGTTATACTACATCCTGTTTTGACTTCGGTATCTTCTGTCAGATGTATCACTATATGGTGACCCATGGCACACTTCAAACCACCTGTGAGAGAAACTATCTACTTTCACACTTTGCGGTACATACTTCACCTATATACTACTTGTTGTTACCGATATTTGCACTGTTCCAAAGTCCAATCACACTGTTGATATGTCAAGCAATCATAGTAGCAAGTGGAGTAATCCCACTATACTTGATATGCAAAAACTTTAAATTTTCCAATGCCGTGAGCGTAGGATTGTGTGCATTGTTAGTATTTTCACCATCCTTGATAACTTCCACATTCTTTGATTTCCATGAAAATAAGTTCTTAGTACCTTTGATACTATGGGCATTTTGGGCTATGGAAACCAGACACATCAAACTGATGTACCTGTTCGCAATGTTGGTGCTACTCGTAAAAGAAGACGCTTTCGTATATGTAGCGAGTATGGCATTGTTCTTAACGTTCTCCAAAAAGACCTACTACAGTAAGAAAAAAAATAAAGAAAAATCCATGTGTTTGCATGGAGTAATCATGTTAGTGATGTCTCTAGTATACTTCTTTATAGTATCCAAACTCATGGAGAAGTACGGCTTGGGTGTAATGGAGTATCGTTACAGTAACGTCATGATGGATGCTGATGCAGGTCTAACGAACGTAATCAAGACGTTAGCATTAAATCCAGCGTTAGCAATCTATGAGGCTTTCGACGAAGACAAGATTCTATTCTTCTTACAGATGGTCGCTCCTCTACTATTCTTACCTTTCATAAACAAGAAGATTTCTCACGTATTCTTACTGATTCCTTTCTTCTTAGTAAACCTTATCTCGGACTATTCATACCAAACACAGATAGGTTATCAATACGTATGCGGTGTAACCAGTATGTTGATTTATCTTTCCGTATTGAACCTAAATGAGTTCAAAAACATTCCTAAGAGGTACGTTGCAACGGCGTGTATGTGTACATCTATGGTTATAGGTTTCATGTACTTCTCGGATAAGTTTATCTACTACGATAGCTACTGTAACTACTACGGCAGAATCATGCGTATGAACAACCTACTTTCACAAATCCCTGATGATGCTTCTGTGGAGTGTACTACATACTACGTCCCACAGCTTTCACAACGTGATGAACTCTATATGCTCGAAGATAAAGAGGATGAACCTTATGACCCTACAGACTTTATCGTTATAAGGGTCGGCAGTGGCGAGGAAACTTTCACCGAAGACAAGATTAATTGGGCAACTGACCATGGCTACGAGTTCTACAACGGCTACAGTGATTTAATGTATGTATTCGTTAAATCGGACTACATTGAACAACACGAAGAGTTACGAGACCATCAACGACTTTCACCTATCATTTGGGAAGAGTAGTTAAGAGTCAAGATTGTTATCCATAAGATTAGTATTTGATATTGCGGAACGTTTTTTTGAAAAGCGTTCCGTATTTTTAACGCCAGTTCGATATAATCCCATGCTAACGCATGGCGGAACGCCGTGGGCGGAGTTCCGTACAAAAGAAATCACATATCTGTGGGGTTTTGAAAATCCCGTGTAGGGAACGGGCTGTGACCGT
>CAZWRW010000267.1:0-2455 GCA_964636465.1 uncultured Ruminococcus sp.
CATGTTGACCGAGAGCTGGACCAACTGGTGGTGCAGGTGTTGCCTTACCTGCTGGGATTTGTAGCTTGATATAACCTACTACTTTTTGTGCCATAGTTAATTCCTCCTAAAATGTGGTCAAGGCGAAACCCTTTAGCGTGAGTTTCTCCCACTGGGGAAACTTAAATAAGTATACCCCTTATACTTAAAAATGCACACATCTACGCAGTGTGCAGACGTACAAAAAACCAAACGTTAAAACTACCGAAACTATCCCACAAGTGTTTAAACTTCGTGATACCTTTAGGAAATCATAAAATTGTATAGTACCTATGGTCAAATCCGAAAGATATTAACTTAAACTTTTACTACTTGGTTGAGGTTTACAGTAACGCCACTAGGTTTATGACCAATCATAGCTATTAGAACTGTAACCGTACCATTTGCTATGTCTATGTCTTGAACAGGTCCAGAGAGACCATCCATAACCGTACCGACTATACGAACGGTATCGCCTACTGCATAATCCACCTCTATTAATGGTGCCTGTTCTTCCTTTACGACACCAATGCCCATCGCCTTGATTTCCTTTTCGGAAACTGGTGTAGGCTTTGAGTCAGGACCAACGAAACCTGTGACACCTCTAATACTCTTTACTATATGCCAAGTATCATCAGTGTATATCATCTTTAGTAGTACGTAACCTGGATAGGTCTTCCTTTCGACTACCTTGGACTGTGGGTTACCTTTCTTATCTTGTGTAATTTCGGTAACGGTTTCAGTAGGTACAACGACAGATTGTATAAGTTCATTAAGGTTTCTGTTCTTTATAACCGTTTCGATACTCTGTGCAACCTTGTTTTCGTATCCCGAATAGGTATGAATTACGTACCATTTAGCTAATTCTGACATCTTCAAAAACCTCCGTGCCTTTCATCGAAACGAACATTATTCAGTACCTAGCCCAAGCACTACTTGAAGTAACTTAAACATACCAGTATCAAGTAGTCCAACAAAGATTCCCATTATTACAATAGAACCCAAAACTACTGACGTATTGTTTATGACTTTTTTCTTACTAGGCCAAACGACTTTCTTAAATTCGCTTTTTAAATCTTTGAAATACTTTGCTACCTTGCCAGGCTGTTTCTTTTTATTGTCTTTAGCCGTGGACTTTTTAGAGTTAGAACCTTTAGTCTTCTCTTCTTTTTCCTTAGACTCTTTGGAAGTCTTAGGCTCTTTTACTGCTTTAGACATAGAGCAACCCCCAATTACTTAGTTTCTTTATGAAGAGTGTGTTTTCTACAGAATTTACAGTACTTATTCATTTCAAGTCTGTCTGGGTCATTCTTCTTGTTCTTCTTAGTATTGTAGTTACGTTGTTTGCACTCAGTACAAGCAAGTGTGATTTTTACTCTCATTATAGGCACCTCCTGTTTTAATTACACCATGTGATAAGGCTTCACATGGAAACAACTAACAGCCTTATTGAGTGGAAAACTGTCAGTGTTTTTAGATTTTTCTTTAAGTTTTCAGCATTTTTTTCACGATGAAAAATCGTCAAAAAAAATGCACCTTATATCAAGGCAATACTATTATATCATAGCATTTACGATATGTCAATAGCTTTTTCTAAAAAAATCTTACCCAATTTTTTTATTGACACTTCAGGTGCTATGTGTTACAATCACGATAGACAATCCAATATAATTTCATGCTGTCGCATGGCGGAACGTCGTAGGCGACGTTCCCTACAAAAAAATCAAGTATCGTTAAATATTAAGGAGGATATATTTTTTTGAAAAACCCTTTTTCTACGTTAAATAGACTTGAATGGATACTTTGGGGAGTATCCACAGTAGTGGTGTTGGCATCAAATGTAGCGGTAGGAGTCACGGATTTCCTCACATTGATGGATACCCTGCTCGGTGTGACTGCTTTAATCTTCATAGCCAAGGGAAACGTTTGGGGTCAGATTCTCACGGTAGCGTTCAGTGTGTTATATGCTGTTACGTCGTTCAAGTGCCACTACTACGGCGAAGTCATCACCTACCTTGGAATGACCATGCCCATAGCGATGTTATCCATAGTTACATGGTTACGACATCCTTATGCTGGTGGCGATGGTGAAGTGGAAATCAGTAAGCTTGACCGAAAACGTGCTACTATCATGATTTTGGCTTGTATCGCCGTGACCGTGACGTTCTACTATGTGTTAAAGTACTTCGATACCCCTAACCTTACGTTCAGCACGATGTCCATAACTACAAGTTTTCTAGCATCATACCTTATGTTGTGCAGAAACTCCTACTACGCTTTAGCGTACGCCCTCAACGATATTGTGTTGATAGTCCTATGGGTTTTGGCGACTTTTCAAGACCTCTCACACCTCCCGATGGTTGCGTGTTTTGGAATATTTTTTATCAACGATTTGTACGGTTTCATCAGTTGGAAACACAGAGAAGTTTCTCAAGGG
>CAZWRW010000268.1:0-2443 GCA_964636465.1 uncultured Ruminococcus sp.
GACTTGTTGGAGTGGTAGTCGTCTATGAGGTCTTGGAGTGTGGTGTTGTCTACTACCGAATTTATAGCATCATTTATTCTAGTCCAAAGTGGCAACGTGATACAATTGTTGCTCCTAGGACATTGATTTACTTCATCATCCAAACATGAAACCGGTGTGATAGAACCCTCTGTACAACGTAGAATCATGCCCACGGTGTAATCTTTAGGCTCCATGGAGAGCATATATCCACCATGGTTTCCTCGGATACTTTTGACGTATTTCGCACGGTTTAGCATTATGATAATCTGTTCAATGTACTTAGATGATACCTCTTGTCTTTCTGAAATCTCCTTGATAGGCACAAAGTTTCCTTGAGAGTTCATAGCTAAGTCAAGCATAATCCTAAGAGCATAACGACCTTTTGTAGAAATTTTCATGATATACACACCCCTTTTGAATTTTGAAATTAATACTTATAATCCGATGGAAAGATAGGAAAAAACCCGCCCAACAGGAATTGAACCTGCGTCAACATCTTCGGAGGATGATACTCTATCCAACTGAGCTATAGGCGGTTCTACATTAACTATTATATCACATACACAGAATTTTTCAAGTATATTTATTGACTTTTTAGTCGTTTTGTGTTATGCTTTTAGAGAAGCATCGTCAGTTCGCATGGCAACCATCCTGACGTTAAAAAAAACTAGGGGCTATCTAACGCCGATTCAGCACACAGATACGTAGTTTGACGAATTGGAGTTATCTAATAGTTAAAAATCAAAGAAACGGTTGCCCACTAAGATATTTTCAAAATCTAGTGGGATTTTTATATTTTGAAAGGAGTCTTATCTTTTGTACACTCTAAGGACAGAACAGAGTTTCGACTCTGCACACTTTTTGCACGGATATAAAGGAAAATGCAGTAACATCCATGGGCATAGGTGGAACGTCGTTGCGGAAATCTTCTCGTATAACCTTGTGGAAGATGGTCAACTGCGTGGCATGGTGGTCGATTTCGCAGACTTTAAACATGACCTAAAGCTAATCGCTGACGACTTTGACCACTCACTAATATACGAAAAGGATACCCTAAAGCCTAAAACTTTGGAGGCTCTCCAAGAGGAAAACTTTAGGCTCATAGAGGTGGAGTTTCGTCCTACTGCTGAGAACTTTTCCAAACACATATTTGATATCTTAATGAGTAAGGGTTACAATGTGAAATCCATCACGGTATATGAAACGCCTAGTAACTGTGCAACATACACAGGGGAGTAGTCATCATGCAAGTAGTAGAAAAGTTCGTAAGTATCAATGGTGAGGGCAGAAACGCTGGACAACTTGCCGTATTTATCCGATTTAAAGGCTGTAACTTGCAATGTTCCTACTGTGATACCAAGTGGGCAAACTCTTCAAATGCCGAATGTGTAGAACTCTCTCCGCAAGAGGTAGTAAAATATATAAAATCCACAGGTGTTGAGATGGTCACTCTAACTGGTGGTGAGCCTACTCTACAAAAAGATTTTCATACACTGTTGGAGTTGCTATCTAAAGAGAAACTCTCCGTAGAAATAGAAACTAACGGTTCTACGGATATCTCAAAGTTTTGTGATATATATAATAGAGCTTCGTTCACTTTAGATTATAAGTGTCCATCCAGTGGAATGGAAAGTAGTATGTTACTAACCAACTATCAATACTTAGATAAATCCAAAGGGGACGTAGTCAAGTTTGTGGTAGGTTCAATGGAGGATTTAGACAAGATGGTTCATATCGTGGAGGAGTACGCACTGTTGAAAAGATGTTACATCTACGTTAGTGCCGTGTTCGGTAAGATAGAACTATCCGACATTGTAGAGTATATGAAAGCACACAACCTCAATGGGGTGTCGCTACAGCTACAGATGCACAAGTTCATTTGGAACCCTAACAGGAAAGGAGTATAGTACATTATGATAGATAAAGAGAAGATAGAGTATCATATTAGAGGAATTTTGGAGGCTCTCGGAGATGACCCTAACAGAGAGGGTTTAATCGAAACGCCTGAAAGAGTGGCTCGTATGTATGAAGAGGTCTTCGAGGGTATGAACTACACTAATCATGAGATTGCTCAAAAGTTCGGCAAAACGTTCAATGAGGGCGTATGCTCCAGTAATGATGTTGTAGTCGTTAAGGATATAGAAATCTTCAGTTACTGTGAACACCACCTCGCTTTAATGTACGATATGCACGTATCTGTAGGATACATTCCAAAAGGTAAGGTTATCGGGTTAAGTAAGATTGCACGTATCTGTGATATGGTCGGAAAACGTCTACAACTTCAAGAGCGTATCGGTTCGGATATTGCCGAGATTATTCAAGAGGTTACAGGTTCTCAAGATGTGGGCGTGTATATCCAAGGTACGCATAGTTGCATGACTGCTAGAGGTATCAAGAATAGTTCAGCTAAGACCATCACAAC
>CAZWRW010000269.1:0-2423 GCA_964636465.1 uncultured Ruminococcus sp.
TATGTCTTATTTCTTTAATGATGATTGTAAAAACTTAGATACTCTAAAAGTTCTAGTTGAGTTAGTATCTAAGAATAAGTTAGGTAAACTAGAAATCCAAGAGGGTGACTTGAGTGTCAAGATTGAGGGCAGACCATGTCCGCCACCACCACCACATCACGAACCACCTATGATGCCACCTAGAGGTGATTTTCCTCCTATGCCAATTATGGAAAACCCTCCTATGCCTACACCACAGCAGTCTGTACAGACCGTTATAGAAACTTCTGTGAAGACTACTACACCAACGGCTACTGGCAACGTGGTAAAGGCTCCTATCGTGGGAACTTTTTACGCTTCACCATCACCAGATAAGCCACCTTATGTTAAGGTTGGCGATACTGTCAAAAAAGGCGATGTAATCATGATTATAGAGTCCATGAAGTTGATGAACGAAGTACAATCCGACTTTGACGGCGTAGTTAAAGATATCATGGTTAAGGATGGCTCACCAGTAGAGTTTGACCAACCTATCATGGTGATTGAATAGTTAGATACATAGAATATAATAAAAAATTGGGAGGTTTGGAAAATGTCAGAAGTTTTAATGAACAAAGAACAGATTATGGAGATTATCCCTCACCGTGACCCGTTCCTATTGATTGATGAAATCGTTGAAATGGAGCCAGGCAAGAGGATTAAAGCTAGAAAGTACATCAAGGAGGACGACTTTTGGTTCAAGGGACACTTCCCTGAAAAGCCTGTAGTTCCGGGGGTACTCATGATTGAAATGTTAGCTCAAACGGGTGCAGTAGGCATACTATCACAAGAAGAGTTCAAAGGTAGAATAGCATACTTCGGTAGTATAGACAAGGCTAAGTTTAGAAGAATGGTAGTCCCAGGGGACGTATTAGACTTAGAAGTTGAAATCATCAAGATTAAGGGAACTGTAGGCGTAGGCAAAGGTCTAGCTACTGTTGACGGTAAGAAAGCCGTAAGTTGTGAATTCTCTTTTGCCATTCAGTAAGGAAGTATCAAAGTATGTTTAAGAAAGTTTTAATTGCTAACAGAGGAGAGATTGCTGTAAGGATTATCCGTGCGTGTAGAGAGCTAGGCGTACAGACCGTTGCGGTATACTCCACTGCCGATAGGAGTTCGCTCCATGCACAGATTGCTGATGAGGCTATCTGTATCGGTTCGGCAAACTCTAAGGATAGCTACTTGAACATGAAAGCTATCATGTCGGCGTGTGAAATTACTGGTGCAGATGCTATTCACCCAGGTTTTGGATTCCTTTCGGAAAACGCTCACTTTGCTAGTATGTGCAAAAAGTGTGGCGTGACTTTCATAGGTCCTGATGCACAATCTATAGAAATGTTAGGCGACAAGGCTCAAGCTAAAAAAACTATGGAGAATGCAGGAGTACCAGTCATCACAGGTTCTAAGGGAGCTGTACAGTCTCTTGAAGAGGCTCTCGAAGTGGCTAGAAGTGTAGGATATCCTGTACTAGTAAAGGCATCCGCTGGTGGCGGTGGTAGGGGTATCCGTAGGATTAACAACGCCAAAGAGATGGAAGAACAGATTACTATCGCACAACAGGAGGCTCTAAACTTCTTTGGGGATAGTTCCGTATACATTGAAAAGTTGATAATCGAGCCTAAACACATAGAGATGCAAATCATGGCGGACAACTATGGCAATGTGGTATATCTCGGTGAGCGTGACTGCTCCATGCAGAGGAGAAATCAAAAGGTTCTAGAAGAGACACCAAGTCCAATCATGACGGACAAACTCCGCAAAAAGATGGGCGAAGCTTCCGTAAAGGCTGCCAAGGCTTGTGGTTACAAGAATGCTGGTACTATCGAATTTCTAGTGGATAAGGATAGAAACTTCTACTTTATGGAGATGAACACACGTATCCAAGTTGAACACCCTATCACTGAGGCTGTGACCGGTATAGACTTAGTTAAGACTCAAATACAGGTCGCTAGTGGTGAAAAGTTGCCGTTCACTCAAAAGGATATTCAAATGCGTGGACACTCTATAGAATGCAGAATCAATGCCGAAAATCCAGAGTTAAACTTTAGACCTTCACCTGGTACGATACAAGCTCTACACATTCCAGGAGGCTTTGGCATTAGGGTAGATAGTGCAATGTATCAAGGTTACACTATCCCACCTTACTATGATTCTATGATTGCTAAACTTATAGTACACGCTCCTGACCGTGACACCGCTATCAAAAAGATGAAGTGGGCATTGGCGGAATTTATCGTGGATGGTGTAGATACTAACATAGACTATCAATTAGCTATCATTAGGCACAAGACCTTTAAAGAGGGTACGTATAACAACTCTTTCTTAGAAAACGAGTTCAAGAAGTAAGTCTATTGATTTCTTATTGATTTAAAAAAAACACAAACATTGATTTGCCTTCGGCAAAT
>CAZWRW010000270.1:0-2414 GCA_964636465.1 uncultured Ruminococcus sp.
TTCATGTTAATTTGTCAACATCTAATTTCGAACAAACGGCAACTATGTGAAAATTGTGGAACGGTCACATCTCATTCCATAACGTGGATATGTTCAAATTCACATTGCATTTTGGGATATATTAACCAAAATTTCATAATAGATACACTAGTTTGTGAAATTTTCACAAAAAGTTTTCGATTAACTTGTTTATTTTGTATATTGTAAATATATTCAAACTATAATATAATAGATACATAACTAAAATTTATGAAGGAGTGTTTCTTTTATGAGCAATTTCAATGCAGATAATATTAAAAATATAACTTTGGCGGGTCACAACGGTTCAGGTAAGACTTCACTAGCTGAAGCTTTACTATACAAGGCAAACGTTATAGACAAACTCGGTAAGACCACAGACGGCACTACTACCATGGATTACGACCAAGAAGAAGTTAAAAGAAAAGTTTCTATCAACACTTCGTTGGCAACGTTCACCTATGACAACAAGCAGATTAACCTACTAGACACTCCAGGTCTATTGGATTTTGAAAGCGAAATGGTTGAGGGCATATATGCTGGTGGTACAGTAATCGTGACAGTTTCGGCTAAGTCTGGTGTCAAGACTGGTACTAAAAAAGCCTATGAAAGAGCTGTAAGTCTCGGTAAGTCCACCATGTTTGCGGTTACTAAGATTGATGACGAAAACGCAAACTTCTATAACACGCTAACTCAGTTGAAGACTGTTTTCGGTTCTAAGGTTTGCCCTGTGATAGTTCCAGTCGTTAAGAACAACGCAATAGACAGTTACATAAACCTCATAGAACAGAAGTGCTACAAGTATGATAGTAACGGTGTAGCTCAAGAAGTACCTATGCCAGTCGGAGACATCACGGACAAGATGGACTACCGTCTAGATGGTCTAACTACTGCTATGTGTGAGGCAGTCGCAGAGACTGACGAGGCACTCATGGAAAAGTTCTTTGAGGGTGAACCTTTTACTCAAAAAGAGTTAATAGATGCTATCCATGTAGGTATGAATGAGGGTATTATCACACCAGTAGTATGTGTATCTTCAACCACACTAAGTGGCGTGGATATGTTACTAAAAGAGTTATCTCTACTATGCCCAGCTCCTAATGAGAGACCTATCCCTAACGCTAAGGACAAGGACGGCAACGAAGTAAATGTCCTATATGATGATACTGCACCACTATCCGCATTGGTATTTAAGACTGTAGCAGACCCATTCGTAGGTAAGATGTCTTATATAAAGGTTAAGTCAGGCGTGTTGAAATCCAACAGTGAGTGTTTGAACTCCAGTACTGGCAAGATGGAGAAAGTCGGCAAACTCTACAAGATGGTCGGTAAGAAACAGATAGAAGTCAATGAAATCGTAGCCGGTGATATAGGCGTAGCCATCAAGATAGATGCAACTACTTCCGATACCCTCTGCGACCCAATTAGAGAGATTGTTTTCCCTCGTTTAGAGTTCCCACATCCATGTTATTCAAAGGCGGTAACCACTAAGCAAGGTGATGAGGCTAAGGTATCCAGTGCGTTACAGAAGATTGTAGAAGAAGACACTTCAATCAGTTGTGTTAAAAATCCTGATACTAACCAACTAATTCTAAGTGGTTTGGGTGAACAACATCTAGATGTAATCACAGCTAAGTTAAAGAACAAATTCGGTGTAAGTATAGAGTTATCCAAACCAAAGGTTGCCTACAAGGAGACCATCAAGAAGAAGGTCAAGAAAGAGAGCAAGTACAAGAAACAGAGTGGCGGTCACGGTCAATATGGACACGTAGTAGTCGAATTTGAGCCTTGTCTATCCGATAACTTGGTATTTGAAGAAAAAGTTTTCGGTGGTTCTGTACCTAAGAACTACTTCCCAGCTGTAGAAAAGGGTATCGTTGAGGGCATGAAGAAAGGCGTATTAGCTGGTTGTGAAGTCGTAAACATCAAGGCTACCCTATTGGACGGCTCTTACCACCCTGTAGATTCCTCCGAAATGGCATTCAAGACTGCCTCCTCTATGGCGTTCAAAGAGGCTATGCGTGATGGCGACCCTACCATATTAGAGCCTGTAGGCACTCTAAAAGCCACTATCCCTGAGGATAACACTGGCGATATCTTAGGCGAACTTAACAAACGTAGAGGTAGAACTCTAGGTATGAATCCAGTCGGCAAGGGCATGACCGAAATTGTCGCAGAAGTTCCAGAACGTGAGATGAGCGACTTCGCTTTGTATATGCGTCAAACTACTAGAGGTCTTGGAAGTTTCGGTTTCACTCATGAACGTTACGAGCAACTACCTGCAAACTTAGTTACTACTGTAATCTCTGAGGTTAATGCGTAAGTAGTATTTAAATTAAATATTAAATATATATACAACAATCCCCCGAATTAAATCGGGGGATTGTTTTTAATAT
>CAZWRW010000271.1:0-2412 GCA_964636465.1 uncultured Ruminococcus sp.
GCGTACGCCAACGAATTGGATATCTTAAAGACTCCAAACCACGGAAAACATATCCTAGTTATACTGGAGTTAATAGATAAACTTATCAAAGAGTTACAAAAGACTCAAACTAAAGTCGATGGGAATTTCAAAGTAATCAATTCGCAGTGTACTGAGCTTTCCAGCAGAGTAAACGAGGCTAACTTGATTAACGAAAACATCCGTAAACGTAACGAAATACTATCCATATTGGAAAACTTAAACCGTCAAGAATCCACGATTGAAAACTATCAACGTGAGATAGACATACTTAAAGTTGCGAAATCTTTAGAGCCTAACCTATTGAACTATCAGTACGTAGGCAAAGAAACACAAGAACTTCAACGAGACATAGAGGTTCTAAAGTCCAAATTGACTGAAAACTCACAAAAGGTTGAGCAACTCACAGAAAAGCTACACGCCATCGAAGAAAATTACCCAACATCCAATGGAGAAGTTTTAGACTATCTAAACGAAAGGGTCGGGGTGCAAACTACTGAGTTGAAAACCATCACAGAGCGTGGAACAGATTTAAAGGATATCCTAAACAGCCTAGATGACTATACCAATCAACTTAAAGAGTTGAGCCAATTACAGAACCAATCACAAAAGGCATCACAACAGGAACTTGACGCTAAAGTATACTACGACCAACAACGTAATAATTTCATGTCGAACTTAGCGGGTATAGTAGCGGAACAGTTAATCGAGGGGTATAAGTGTCCAGTGTGTGGCTCGATAGAACATCCCGATATAGCACACCGTTGTGAAGATTCTTTAACTAAAGAAGATTTGGAAAATCTTCAAAAGGATTTAGAAATTATCACATTGAACGCCCAAAAGGCACAAAGTCGTACCGACAGACAGATGGCTAAAGTAGAACAACTCCATAAGAATATCATGGAGAGGGTTAGTAAGTACGGTATCACAGAAGATACACAAGTCAAGGAACAGGTCAGCAAGATGAAGGATAGTCTAGCTGAAGAGTATACCACCATACATCAAGAGATTAAACTACTTCAAAAGACTGCCGAAGAGGTTCGTAACATCCAAGATGGTTTGAACAGTTTAAAAATCAGTGTTTCCAACATAGAGACCACCATCACAAACAAGCAGACCCAACTTGAAAACACCTCCAATGAATACACACATCTAAAAGAAGAGTATTTCAAACTACTTGCTGAAAACTCCATACAGGATGAGAAGACACATCAAAATCTAATAAAGGATTACGGTCGTTGTAAAGCTTTGGAACTTCAAGTGCAGAGCTACCATGTAGAGAAGTCTAAAAACCTACAACTACTGGATGACTATTCTAAACTAGTCGGCGACAACGTCCTAATAGATACTACTGAACTAAATTCACGTTTGATTAACTTGAACGCTCAACGTGATACCCTTATGGCACAGAGCAAACTCTTAAAAAGCGACCTCCAAACGAATATCAACATATACACGGAAGTTTCAAGCATGGTAGATACTTTAGAAAAGTATCATAAACGCTACAGAGATACAGAATACTTATCAGGAGTGGCAAACGGTACACTCTCAAGTGGTAACGGCAAGGTATCTTTTGATGGATACGTACAAGCTTACTACTTTGAACAAGTTCTAGAACGTGCAAACCATAAGATTCAAACCATGTCTAGTGGTAGGTACACGCTCACTAGAAAAGAAGTCGCAACAGGCAACTCCACTAGAACTAACCTTGACATTGAAGTCTTCGATGCCTACACTTGCACCAAGAGAAGTGCCTCTACACTGTCAGGAGGTGAAAGTTTCATGGCTTCGTTGAGTTTAGCGTTAGGCTTATCGGAAATCGTACAGAATAATTCCGGCGGTATTCAAATTGATGCTATGTTCATAGATGAGGGTTTCGGTACGTTGGATAGCGACCTATCTTTACAACAGGCTATGAAAATCCTTGACGACCTCGCACAAGGCGAAAGAGTTGTAGGAATCATCTCACACGTTGGCGATTTACAAGAACATATCAACAGGAAACTCTACGTTGAAAAGACTCCAAACGGTAGCTTTGTAAGAAACGGTTTTTAAAAATTGAAAAATCAAATAATTATTTACGGAACGATATTCAAATCGTTCCGTTGTATTTTTATATTAAAATTAAAATTCAAATTGAACGTTATACTTTTTCAACCAGTAGTCAAGTTGTAAGAAGTAAGCTATCGTTTGAGGGATGTTCATAAGTTGACCATACCACTGTACAGGCTCACATTCAGGGGAAAGAAGTTTTTCGAGTGCGGAACGCTTTACAAAGTGAAACATTGGGGAGTCGTTCTCCTCTATGATAACCTTTAACCGTTCGGAAACCGCACTAAGATAGTTAGGATTAAAAGTCTTCGGATATGGGGACTTCTTACGCCAAAGCACACC
>CAZWRW010000272.1:0-2396 GCA_964636465.1 uncultured Ruminococcus sp.
ACGTAGTATACGGTAAGAAGACTGGTAACACTCCTGACGGTAGAAAGATGGGTGTGCCTCTAGCTCCTGGTGCAAACCCAATGCACGGTAGAGATACTCATGGTGCTACAGCATCACTATCTTCAGTAGCTAAGCTACCTTTCCGTTATGCACAAGATGGTATTTCTAATACTTTCTCAATCATTCCAGGTGCATTAGGTAAGGACGACCAAGTATTCATGGGCGACCTAGACCTCGAAAACTTTGACCCTGTACAACTAGATAACGGTTGTTGCGAGGGCAACGTTCAATAATAAGTAGTTATAAGTAACTCCTTTTATGGTAAACGCTCTCAGTGAGCGTTTATCATGAGGGGTATACTATACTAAATTTGTATATTTTATAGGAGGAATTTAAAATGGCTGAACCAAATCAAAAGCAAATCGATAACCTTGTAGGTCTACTAGACGGCTACGTTGAAAAAGGTGGTCACCATCTAAACGTAAACGTTCTTAACAGAGAGACTCTTCTAGATGCTCAAGCACATCCTGAGAAGTACCCACAACTAACTATCCGTGTATCCGGATATGCTGTAAACTTCATCAAGCTAACTAAGGAGCAACAAGACGACGTTATCTCAAGAACTTTCCACGAGGCTCTATAATCGTAACTTAGTTAAATATTCTAACTGGGGCGGATTTTCTATCCGCCCTTAATTTAACGTTAAATTGACGAGGTGAATTTTAGTATGGTTAAAGGTTATATACACTCTACGGAATCTTTTGGCACAGTCGATGGCCCCGGAATTAGATACGTAGTGTTCATGCAAGGATGTCCTATGCGTTGTATGTACTGTCACAACCCCGATACTTGGCGTACCTACGGCGGTACAGAAGTCACAGTAGATGAAATCATCAAGCAGTATCTAGCCTGTAAGGAGTTCATGAAAGGTGGCGGTATCACGACCACGGGCGGTGAGCCACTCATGCAGATAGACTTTATCATAGAACTTTACAAAGCTTGTAAAAAGCAAGGCATCCACACCTGCTTGGATACCTCTGGAGTTACTTTCACGCCAAACGATACCACAAAGTTTGACGAACTCATCAAGTACACTGACTTGGTAATGCTAGATATCAAGCACATTGACGACGAACGTCATAAAATCTTGACAGGACATTCCAATAAAAATATCTTGGCATTTGCGGAATATCTCCGTGATAATCACGTAGATTTGTGGGTTCGTCACGTAGTTGTGCCGAACGTCACGCAGATTGACGAATATCTATATAAGTTGGGAAGATTTTTAGGTACACTCAAAAATCTAAAGGCGTTGGATGTTTTGCCATATCACACCATGGGCAAGGCAAAGTATGAAAACCTTGGCATTGAGTATCCGCTCGGCGACACTCCCCCACTTGAAAAAGAGGATGCTATCAAGGCAAGAAACGTAATCATGCACGGTATAGCGGACACCATCAAAGAAGAACGAGAATCCAAAAAATAATAATTGAAAAAACATCACCATATAATTAAATGGTGATGTTTTTATGCGTAAATCCGAACCAATTCAGTTAGAACTTTCCATAACGGATATAAACTTTTTACAATCCAAAATGAACGAGCTACTTCTAGAGATTGTAAAGTACACCCTTGAAAATTCCTCAGCTAGTGAAGTCGAAAAACTTAAATATTTAGACGATATCATCACGGCGGTGAAAAAATCCAACGGCGTATAGTTGCAATTATGTATGTATAGCATTCTCTATACACCTTGAGGCGTATGTGCCGAACTTGCTCCCCTTACGATAGTCAAACGTCGAAACGGCTTTTATTAGCCCAACCGTCCCGATGGAAATTAACTCATCTTGGTCTTTGGACTTCGAGTAGTACTTTTTAACTATGTGTGCAACCAATCGGAGGTTGTGTTCTACGAGCTTGTGCTTGGCTTGAATGTCGCCTTGCTCCAACCTTTTGAAACTTTCGAGTTCCTCCTCAGATGAGAGCGGTTTCGGAAACGTTCCCAAACTTTCGACGTGCAACGTAAAGAAAAACAGATTTCTCAACACCGCTTGGATTAACGTACTAAACATAGATTATTTCCTCCTTGAAACAGCATTTTATAATACATTATATAACACTGTACAAGTTCGATATTCTTAACTTTACCACCCATTTGATATGCAAAATCGTTTAATAGTTTATGTTCGTGTAGTACATATGAGCTTCCATGTGGGTGTCCACGATACAAGTGTATTGACACTTAAACCTTACGTCGCCGTACTCATTGATTAACTTAATTTCGACGTAGTCTGTACCCTCGGCAACGCACTTGAACGTCCATTTGCCATCCTTACCGACAAGTTCTTCAGTTGAAATAGTAGTAACCTCAGTAGTTGTGGAGGTTTCGTCGTTGT
>CAZWRW010000273.1:0-2395 GCA_964636465.1 uncultured Ruminococcus sp.
ATTTAGGAACGGTCACAGCCCGTTCCCTACATGAGATTTTCAAACCTCACAGATACGTATTTTTTTGTGAGAAACGCTCATTTAGCGTTGAGTTGGTGAAAGTCCCGTGAAAACCTCTAAACAGAGGTTACCGTTTCGTCATAGTTTTTGATAGAATGTAACCATTATGTAACCAATATGATACTCAAAAGCAACCTTTTTTACTATACTTTAACTTTTATATTGGCGAGTTTAGGAAAATAGTAGATTTTTTTGTACCTTTTGCACAAATTTCAAGGAAATGTTTTAGTCGATTTTGTTATGCACTGTTCTTAGATATTACAAAACATTCACAAATCCGTCGCAATAGTATGTTATAATGTTTATTGTGATAAGCGGAAAGTCCGCTAGACACGAATATTAATACTAACGTGATTTCGTTGTGTGGAACGTTGGGGGAAAGCGTTCTTGATATGTCGGGTTACGTTGAACTTTGATTATTTTGAAAGGATATGAAAATAATGGGCAATCTACTCAAGAGAGTGATAACATCCGCAATGGTTTGTTTAATAGGTGTTACTAGCACAGGTTTTACTACGATAGAACTACCTATCACTTCGATGAGCGTAAGTGCTACAGATGATTATACTACTTGGAAACAGGGCGATAGCCGTTGGGGTTCTATGCGTCTTGGAAGTAGTAGTTATACAATGTCTAACAGCGGTTGTGCTGCAACTGCTCTAGCTAAGTTGATGGTTATGTCAGGTTCTGTAACTGACAGCAGTTTTAATCCAGGTGTACTATGTACATACTTTAATCAAAATGGTGGTTTCAGTAGTGCTGGTGATATCTCTTGGAGCGTTTCAACGAAGTACTCTTCTTCGTTCACATTTGAGGGTTACGATAACTTGAGTTCTAGTAGTAACTCTGGTAAGGCTCAGGAGATTCAAAAACTTCTTGACCAAGGTTACTATATCATCCTAGGTGTTAAGGATGGCGGTCACTGGGTACCTGTTGACAAGGTAGACGGTAGCAACATCTACGTTTACGACCCTGCCGATGGCAAGTATGTAAGCGTATTTGAAAAGTATTCTGCATCAGGTGTATATAAACTTCGTCTATTTAAGGGTGCTAATAGCAAGTCTACTGCTACTACTACTACTTCCGATTCCACAAGCACCACTACAGAAACTAAAAAGGAAACCGTTGAAGAACTCCCTAACGTTACTGATAACGCTAAGTCAGAAGAGATTAAGTCAAACGTTTCAAACTATAGCACAGGTCTATACAAGTTGACTTGTGAACTCTGTCTAAGAACTGACGCCTTTAGCGATGCTGACGTTATCGATATCATACCAGTAAACGAAGAGCTTAACGTCTCCGAAGTTGATGGAAATTGGGGCTACGTATGCTACAACGGCAACATGGGTTGGATTAACCTCCAATATACTAAGAAGTCTCAAAGTAGTTATAAGTACTCAACAGGCGTGTACACTACCGCTGAACCTCTAAACTACAGAGCTAGTAACTCAACTTCCGCTGAAAGCTACGGAATAATCCCAACTGATACTGAGATTAGAATCACTCAAGTTAAGGACAATTGGGGCAAGACCATCTATAATGGTCAAGTGGCTTGGGTATGTTTGAACTACGTATCTGAGGGTTATACAGAGTTCTCATCCGCTACTAACATAGCAGTTACTAACTCTTCCGAATATGAACTCGGTGTGTATAGGGCTCAAGAAGAACTCAACCTAAGAGAAGACCCATCCGCATCTAACACTAGAATCGGAGTGGTTCGTAGTGGTTCTACTTTCAACATCATCTCCATAAGCGATGGTTGGGGCAAGGTAGTATATGAGGGCAAAATCGGTTGGATTTGCTTAGACTATGCCGACTACGTAGACGACTATGACGACTACATCCCTTACGATATGAACGGCGATGGCGTAGTAAACGTTGCTGACGTGTTCTATATCTCTAGTAAGTTAAAGTCCGGTGAGAGCTTCACTAGCAAGGAAATCAATCTAGTTGACTTCGACGACGACGGCAAGGTTAGCTACGATGATTACACCACTTTCAAAAACTTATTGATGGGTTAATATCTCACTTTCGTAAAATAGTGTAACTTAACGGAACGTCCTTTGGGCGTTCCGTTTTTGTGACGTTTTCTACAAATAAGACACGTATCTGTGAAAATTTGAAAATCCCATGTAGGGAACGGGCTGTGACCGTTCCTCAAATTTGCCGAAGGCAAATCAATGTTTGGGGTGAATTTAATTAACGCCAATTCGATATATTCAATCAAGCTTCGCTTGATTCTGCGGAACGCCGTGGGCAAATCGTATTATCGAATCGGCGTTAATAAAAAATCAATCACACTGCGTGTGATTCTAAGGAACGGTCACAGCCCGTT
>CAZWRW010000274.1:0-2393 GCA_964636465.1 uncultured Ruminococcus sp.
GGTTTCAAGCTGTCCACTCGCCGTTTCTCACAGGCGACTAGATTATTATATCATAATGGTTCGGAAAAGTCAACACGTTATATTGCACAAAGATATTTCAAAAAAATTTAAAAAATATGTTTAAAAACACTTGATTATTCATAGCATTCGGTGTAAAATAGTAATATAAGCATAGCCACTACACATAGTATAGTTATGTAATCTAACAGCGAAAGGAAAAATCTTATGAATAATGAAATTTTTAATGTGAATGACTACTTTAAAGAAGACTTAATCAATAGTTTTCCAAGTTATGAGATATTTATACAATACATAAATGAGTACATCGCCATGTCGCAGACGTTTGGCTCCGCCATTGATGAGCTAATTACCAAACTTAACATTATCGATAAGGAGTTCAAACTAGAATACCAAAGGAATCCAATCTATAGCATACGTGGACGCATAAAGTCCCCACAGAGCATTGTTGATAAACTGAAAAGAAAAAATCTACCTATAACTATCCAATCCGCAAGGAGCAACCTAACCGATTTGGCAGGAGTTAGGGTAATTTGTCACTACATAGACGACATCTACAGAATCGCTGAGCTACTCACATTTCACGAAGATATACACCTAATCAAGAAGAGCGACTACATTGCCACGCCAAAGCCCAACGGTTATAGAAGTCTTCATATTGTGATAAACCTACCTGTGTACTTTTCGTCGGGTAAAGAGTACGTTCCATTGGAGGTGCAGATTAGAACTCTCGCTATGGATAGTTGGGCAAGTTTGGAACATCAAATGCGATATAAAGGCAATCAAGCCTCAAAATCTCAGGAGTACGCCGACAAACTTCGTGAATGTGCCGAAACCATCCAACAGGTGAACCTCACGATGCAAGATTTGTACTTCTCACTTTACGATGAAAACCGCCTTGGAGAGACTTCTCATAGGCAGTAAAAATGTTATAAACCGGTTGTTTTATACAAAACTCCTTACCTTAATTTGAAATTTTTCTATGTATATAACTAAATTTTGAAACGTTTAATATTACACAATTTAGAATAACTTTAAAAATCGTACAATAATTTGCTCAAAAACTCAAGAAAATTGTGCATTTGGGCAACATCATCAATCGTTTAAGCCCGTAGCTACGTGATTTTAACGTATTTCAAACCCTACCTTTTCAATAGAAAATATGCAAAATAAACTACATTGACTATTTTAACGTAATGTTGTATAATTAAATTGTCAATATAACTAAAAAGTTATGTTGGCAAGGAGAAATATATAGATAGAAAAAAAAAAAAATCAGGAGAAATGAAAAAATGAAAAAAACAAGTAGAATCTTAGCAACAGCACTGGCAGTTGCTGTGACACTGCCGACGACGGTTGGTTTAGTGGCGAAGTCTACTCCTATGAGTAACTCTATTACCGCCACCGCTGAAGAAACCACCATCAGCACCATAAACGGTATCGAGGAAAGTAAATACCGTAAATTGGTCAACGAAGCCATCTGCCTAACTAACGAATACAGAAAATCTAAAGGTTTAAGTACCTTAAAGACTTCTAGTATCCTCGGTGATATGGCAGCACAAAGGGCTCAAGAGCAAGAAATCACAGGTCTAAGTCATACGAGACCAGACGGCACTAGTTGCTTCACCATCTACGACAACTACAACGTAGATTGGACTGCATTAGCTGAAAACTGTGCATCTGGACAGACTTCTGCTGAATCTGTAGTTTCGGCGTGGAAAAACTCCGAATACCACAACCTAAATATGCTAGGTGACTTCGAGTACATAAGCATAGGTGTAGCATACTATCAAGGTTGCTACTATTGGGTACAGATGTTCTGCTCTACTGATGACATCAAAGTTACTGGCAACGCATACCTCACTGAGAGAGTACAGTCTAACGCATCCGGCTCAACTACCGTGGAAACTGACGAAAACAAGATGTTACAAAAAGGCGATATCAACGAAGATGGCAAGATAGACATCATCGACTTGATACTCCTAAGAAAGTACCTACTAGAGATGAGTGGGTCATAAAGAAAGTTTGTTCTCGTTTTAGATAAGTTAAGTTTATGTAAGGAACGTCCATTGGGCGTTCCTTCATTTAACGCCAATTCGATGGAATTTCATACAATTGTATTTTATATCTGTGAGGTTTGAAAATCCCATGTAGGGAACGGGCTTTGACCGTTCCTTGAATTTGCCGAAGGCAAATCAATGTTTGGTTTGGTGAATTTAATAAAAATTAATCACACTGCGTGTGATTCTGAGGAACGGTCACAGCCCGTTCCCTACAAAATTCCGTCGTCCAATCACATATGATTATATCAAATTCATGTTAAAAACACCACTTGGAGGATATCCGAGTGGTGTTTTATTTTTTGTAATTTTTAG
>CAZWRW010000275.1:0-2392 GCA_964636465.1 uncultured Ruminococcus sp.
GGGAACGTCAAAAGCTGACGTTCCCTGAGAGTTTTTGTATGTTGGCTCGTTAGTTTGGATAGAACTATTTGAGAGGAATTACTGTGCCGTTAATCTCTATGGAGACCACGTTGGTGTAATCTACTGGTTGTGTGTACGTATACTTCACGCCCGTAGCGTATTCACCTAGAGTTAGACTAGTACCTATAATAGTGTAGTCGTCATTGCGAGTGTGGTTACGTTTATCAACGTACTTGTCAGCGTAGCCACCCCATATGGTTTCATATGGGTCTTCGTCACTACCTTGGAATACCTTAGAACCGTCATTATAGATTAGGTATACTGTAGGATACTTATACAGACCGCTCGTAAAGTATGGTCTTTGCCACCAATCACTATCGCAACTGATGATGCTTTCAGTAAAGTCTATACTAAAGCCTAAAGGTGAGTATGTGATACTACTGATATCGTAACTATTACCGTCGTATCCCTCACAGTTGATGTTTAGGTTACTGATGGTATTAGTCATGGTGCTGACGTTCTGTTTTAGGCTTTCCTTATCAAAAGTAACCCTAACGATTTCATCAACGTTATACGTTGGAACGTTTTCAGACCAATAGTTACTCTTTGTTATTCCAGCAATCTTAACGTCTATAGCGTCGAAATCTTCCATAGTTGCGTTAGTGCTATCTACCACGTACACAAAAGCTAACTTGTTATCTATGATGGTTGGGTCAGTGGCTACAGCGTGTCCTAGACCGTTTACGTAAGGTCTAGCAACTTGGTCGTAGTTGTCATCCGTCCAGATGTCATTAACTTCACTTACGAATAGGAAACTGCCTATTTCCGATATCGGATACTTTTCTTCCCAGTTAGTAGTGTTTAGTTGCTCTATAGGTGCGTATATATCGACTTCTTTTTTGATTTGATTGTAGAACTTGCTATCTTTTGAGAGTACGTTGTCAGCTGTAGTTTCATCGTACCAATAGTCAAAGTTGATGGTTTTGGCGGACTTTATTACGTCATAGTTACCATCATCGAAAACTATGTTACCAGTGATGTACATATTGTAATCATCAGCCACGTAGCCAGTAATCTCAATGTGTGAGTTTGGATTGTCATCGCTTATAACTTCGGTAGTGAAGTTTGTTTCGATATGGTCATAGATGTAGTTCTCATCGATTTGGTTGTAGTTACCCGAATAGCTATAAGGAACTTTCACTTGTTTGAAGTAATCCTTTAAGCTATCGATAGCACCGCTCTCTACAGCGTAGACGGTCACACATGACATCATAGCCACTGCCACGCCTATGCCCCATGAGATAGCTTTCCTAGGCTTTGTACGCTCCGTGAATGCGTTATGCCTCGTGACACCAGTAAGTCTCATGACGTTCTTACTGTTAGCTACGTTCTTCTCTTTGAACTTGATGGTATCATCTTGATGATGATTCAAAAGGTCTGTGAACTTAACTTTCATAACAAAATCCCCTTTCGTTTAAGAATTGTTTAATCTTTGTCCTGCCTCTAAAAAGTTTGGTCTTAATCGTCCCGATATTTATGTCCATCTCTTCTGAAATTTCGGAAATTTTTTGATAGTAATAGTAGTATCGTAAAAATATGTCACGTTCTTCAGTATCCAAAGAATCTATAGCTTCTTTAAGCATTTCCGAAACCTCCTTGTCGTCAATAAAATCCTCCAATGAGGTATTACATTCCAGAGTGAAGTCCTCAATATTTTCAGTGAGGTTTAGCTCACGCAGTTTATTTTTAGCTTTGTTCCTAGCTATAGAACCCATGTAACCTCGTAAGGAATTTTCGTGCAACCTTTCGGAATTGTTCCACATAGCCAAGAACGTATCAGCCGTGACCTCCTCAACGTCTTGGGTAGTCATCGACTGACCTATAATGTTGAACACTATCGTGGAGACGTATCCAGTGTAGTGTTTAACAAGATATTCAAAAGCTCGGACGTTCTTCTTTTGTAACTTTTGGATTAGCTTTTCTTCAGTCATTTGAATATCTTCCTTTCTAAATATGGTGTAGAATGTGTAGTGCGAAAGTACTTTCATATATATAAACACGAACTCGTTTCAAAAGGTTTCAGGTTTTTTAAAATTTTTTTTGAAGATTCTAAATTAACGCCAAACGGAATTTTGTAGGGAACGGGCTGTTCCTTAAAATCAAGCGGAGCTTGATTGATTTTTTATTGAATAGATTCACCAAACACAAACTTGGATTTGCCTTCGGCAAATTTAGGAACGGTCACAGCCCGTTCCCTACACGGGATTTTCAAACCTCACAGATATGTGTTTTTCTGTAACGGCGTTCCGCCATGCGACCAGCATGGGATTATATCGAATTAGCATGACATAATAAAAACAAAAGGCTCATGCGGTGCATAAACCCCCACGAG
>CAZWRW010000276.1:0-2389 GCA_964636465.1 uncultured Ruminococcus sp.
AAATCATATTATCGAATTGGCGTTAAATTAAATTTTAATATATAATAATGATGAGGTGAATATTTTTTGAACTTAAACGTACAACATTTAAGATATCTAATCGAGGTGGAAAAGTATGGCTCTATTACAAAAGCTGCGTCCGTTATGTTTATGGGACAGCCTAACCTAAGTAAAGCCATCAAAGAGATTGAACGAGAGATGAACATCACGATATTTAGACGTTCAGCTAGAGGTGTAGTTCCTACCGCCAAGGGTGAAGAGTTCCTAGAGTATGCTAAGGCTATACTAGTCCAGTTGGACAAGATGGAGGCTCTATATCAACAAGTAAACACTAACAACATACGTTTTAGCATAGGCATTCCGAGAGCTACCTACATTACCTACGCAATTACACAGTTCATAAACCATTTGGATACTTCTAAAATTTTGGACATTCGTGTAAAAGAGTCCAACTCAATGGACGTTATTAAGGGCATCCTTGAGGGTGAATATGATACCGGTATCATTAGGTATTCCACCAAGTATGAAAATAACTTCATAAAGCTACTCAAAGAGAGAAAGTTGGAATCTAAGGAGCTGTGCAGTTTCAAGAAGTTGGTTTTGGTATCCAAGGACAACCCGATAGCTAGAGCGCACTACGTAAGTAAACACGAGCTTTCCAAATGCATGGAAATCGCCCACGATGATGACAGCGTTCCATATCTAGACAGAAAATTCATAGGCAACGAGGAAAACGAAACTTATGAGGACAGCAGTAGGATATCCGTAATTGAACGTGGTAGCCAGTTCGACATTTTAAACTTCGTAGATAACACGTATATGTGGGTCTCCCCGCTCCCTGATTCTGTTCTAAAGCGTTACAACTTAGCACAGGTCAAGTGCAAGGAGAATCGCACCGTCTCCAAGGATGTCTTCATACACCCAAGTAACTACAAGTTCACCCAATACGATGCTATCTTCCTACAAGAACTTGACAACGTAATAAACAAAACTTTTAAATAAAAATTCGATATATAGCGGAACGTCGTCCACGACGTTCTGCTATTTTGTAACACAAAATTGAATTATCAAGCTAACGTTAAAAAAAGACATTAAGGTAATAGTAAAAAATCAAAAAAAGGGCTTTTCAAAATGAGAATAGTGTGATATAATTAAGGTTGTAGAATGGAAACAGTTTTTTAACTAAATTAGGAGGTTTTTTAAGTGAAAGAGTTAGAGTTATACAACCTTTGGTGTGAAAAAGCTACCGAGGATACTGACATAGTAAAGGAACTCGAAAACATCAAGGATGACGAAGACGCTATCAAAGAGAGGTTTTACAAAAATCTAGAGTTTGGTACTGGCGGACTTAGAGGAGTTATCGGAGCTGGTACTAGCAGACTAAACATATATACCATTAGAAAGGCTACTCAAGGTCTTGCCGACTACGTAAAGGAAAACTTCAAAAATCCTAGCGTGGCAGTATCTTTTGATAGTCGTATTAAATCCGATACGTTCGCTAAGACTGCTTGTGAAGTCCTAGCTGGTAACGGAATCAAGGCATACATCTATACAGAGTTAATGCCTACACCTATGTTGTCATTTGCAGTTAGAGACCTAAAGTGTAGTGCAGGTATCATGGTTACAGCGAGTCATAATCCTAGCAAGTACAACGGTTACAAGGCTTACGGTGAGGATGGCTGTCAACTAAACCTTACAAACTCAGAAATCGTAATCGCTAAGATTAACCAAGTCGATATGTTCGATGGCGTTAAGTATGTAGCTTTCGATGAGGGTTTGAAACAGGGTCTAATCGAGTACATCTCACAGGAAACTATTGAGAACTACTACAAGAACGTACTTGCACAAGGCATCCATACTGACTTAGTTAAGGATAGCGGTCTAAAGGTGGTATACACTCCGCTAAACGGTACTGGTAACAAGCCAGTTAGAACCATCCTAGATAGGATAGGTATCAAGGACGTTACAGTCGTACCTGAACAAGAAAATCCAGATGGAAACTTCCCAACTTGCCCATTCCCTAACCCAGAAATTAGAGAGGCTCTAAACTTAGGCTTAAAGCTCTGTGAGACTGTAAAGCCTGACCTCCTACTCGCTACAGACCCTGATGCTGACCGTGTAGGTATCGCAGTACCTGACGAAAACGGTAACTACGTACTAATCACAGGTAACGAAGTAGGTGCTTTACTATTTGAGTATATCTGTAAGGAGAGAACAGCACTCGGTACTATGCCTAAGAATCCAGTAGCCGTTAAGACTATCGTAACTACTGACATCTGTAAGAAGATTGCCGTAGAGTATGGCGTAGAACTTCGTGATGTGCTAACAGGTTTCAAGTTTATCGGTGAACAGATAGGCTTACTAGAGGCTGACGGTGAAGAAGACAGAT
>CAZWRW010000277.1:0-2388 GCA_964636465.1 uncultured Ruminococcus sp.
GTTGTTGCTCCTGGAGTGCCTCCTGTAAGCGTTAGAGATACAGTATCACTGCTACCAGTGTTGATGTATATCTTTAAAACGTCAGTGCCATCGGAGTTGCTTTCAAGTTGTGTACTGCTCGATAGTGTGTTACCAGTAGTTCCGCCACCTGATGTGCTTGTGGAATTGTTCGCAGTAGTAGTGGTAGTAGTAACCTTAGGAGTAGTTGTAGTTGTGGTAGTAGTAGTCGTAGTAGTTGAACCACTGCTAACCTTGCTACCGTTTACACCCTCGATAGAACTATCTACAGATTGACCTGAACCATATAACAAATACAATCCAGCCATAGCTCCCACGATACCTGCATTGTAGTCAAGAGCTACTTCTGTGTATGTGTACTCTTCTACATCGTCCACGAAGTTACCAGACTTATCAGGACCACCTACCAACGCACCGATTAGTGTATGTGCATAAGGTACGCCCTCATTTTCACTTGGGAAACCGTCGTAACCAGTAGCCGCACGATGGTGTGGTTGTGTTACGGAATTGCTATCAAAACCTGTGATGTAGCAAAGATTCTTGCTGTTGTTACCCATTAGGTAATCCATTTGAGTCTTAGCCCAATCACCGTACTTGTTAGTACCGTTAACCTTGTCATAAGCTAGAGCTACTAGTTGCATAGCTGTGTTGTATCTAGCACTGCCCCAATTGTCTTGGCTGAGGTATACGCCATCAACAGTGGATTGGCTTTGGAATTTAGTTATACTCTTTTCAACCTCTTGCATCATTTCAGCGTTTACACTGCCCCATTGACTACTGATACCACTGCTCAACTGTCCGAAGATTAGGTTTACTACAGGCCACATATTACCCCAACATAGAGGCCAGTCGCTAGAAAAAGCGTATGAGTTTCCGAAGTCGGATAGGAATTGGTTAGCATCACTAACGTAAGAGGTATCACCAGTAGCGGTATATAGTGCAGCAGCTGCCCACATCAAGTCATCGATGTAGCTGTCACTGCTATAGAAACCGCTAACACCATCAGTAGCTACTGCCTTGTTGTTGTTCTTAACGAACTCGTATAGAGCCTTAGCGTAGGTTAATGACTCAGTATCACCGAAGTTAGCGTAGTTCATAGCCAACGCACCTACAGTATTAGATACTATATCGGTAGCAGGGTTACTGGAAGTTGCCCAGTATGTAGGTCTATCGATATCTTGACTCTCAGGTGAACACCATTCTGCGTGGTCGGATGTACCGTCACCTACTTGATAACAGAAAGCTTTAACTTTTCCGTTTTCCATGATGGTACACTTCTTAAAGTAATCTGCGAAGTAGTTGGATATAGTCTTTAGATGGTCACTTTGACCCGTTTGAGTGTAAGCGTCCTTAAACTCGTAGTAACCGAAACCTAGCACGGAAGCTGAATAAGCTTGTGGTAAACCGAACTTAACGTGGTCACCGGCATCGTGATAGCCACCGGATACGTCTACAGTACCGTAACTTGTGGATGCTGTAGCATCGTTAGTATGGCAATCGTCACGCCAATCCATAGCGGAAGTTTCGCCTACTTCAGTACCACACATATTAGCATCGTATAGGTACATGGTGTACTGTAGACCCTTAGCGTAGTTGTAGTTGCTTACAGCATCTGCGGTAAGTGGTGTGCCCAAGCCTGATAGACTAGTAGCAGTCATAAGTAAAGCACTGCTTAGAGCAACCATCCTCGAATACTTTTTCTTCATGATTTTTTCTTTAACTCCTTTTGAACTTCTCGATTCACTTAATTTTTCATTTCTCCAAAATTGGAAGTTTTTAAAACTTAATCGTTTAAGAAAACTCTATAAACGATTTGGAACTCCCTAAAACCCATTTATCGAGTTCCTTTTTACGGATAATATTATATAACATAAATTCCAAAATGTCAACACATTTTTTTAAAGTTCACAAAAAGTTTTTAATTTGTTTAAAAAGTTTCAGTCGAAAACAAGAAAAAATCGTGACAAAATTCCTCGTTTTAGCATACAATATGTAAAAAGAGGTGGTTTACATGGTAACTATCACTATATTGTCATTGACTTACGCTAACAAGTTCAAAAAAGTTCTGGAAACCAACGGCTACTCTAGCAAGATAGTCCATAAGGTTAAGCCTACGGGTTGTGAATATGTCATCACAGTTAAAGCTCCAAAAGATGTGGTTTTGAAACTCTTAAAAGACAACCACATCCCAACGAAAAGATAGAATCAAACGCACGGGACGATGTCCACATCGTTCCGCCGTGCGACAACATAGGATTATATCAAACTATTTTACATATCAACTTTGAAAGGAGGAATTTAACTTGGTTATAAATTTTGATAGTTCGGCTACAAGTTATCCGAAACCCATCACCGTTAAGAGAGCCGTCA
>CAZWRW010000278.1:0-2387 GCA_964636465.1 uncultured Ruminococcus sp.
TTTCTAACAGCGTTAAATTTGAATAAAAAGTTTTCATTGTGGAAATGTATAATAGGTTCGACAAACCAATTTTGCGTTGCAAAGTTGAGGAACATCGCCCACGACGTTCCACTATATCGAATTTGAGTTAAATTAGTGTAAAAACTTAGAAAGGAAATGAAAGTAAAATGTCTAAGAATAGCAAGAAGAATAAAGCATCAAAGGGCAGTAAGAAGTCCAGTAGTAAGCTCAACCATAAAGCGACCGTTAAGAGTTTCAAAAATAAGATTCTAGTGTTCTTAAATAAGGATAAGAAACCAATTCCACGTAAAGATTTAGCTAAAAAGTGTCGTGCCGAAAAGAACGGCAAGGACGATTTCTATATAGCATTGGAGGAACTCATACAAGAGGGTCAAGCCGTAGAAAAGAAGAAAGGTATCGCATTGACCGCAAGGCTTGGATACTTCCCATGTGAAGTTAAACGTCTCAATAGGACTTTTGGATTCATTGAGAGGTTAGACAATCAAGAAGAGATTTTCGTACCAGGTAAATTTCTGTTGGGAGCTTTACCAGGGGATATCGTCCTAGCGGATTATATCCCATCACGAGGAGGTTCTCCAGAGGGTGAAATAGTTAGTATCATCAAGGAGAACGATGCAAATCTAACCGGTAAGATAGAGTTCGTAGATGGTGAGTACTACTTCTTATCGGATACGTTTTCAAAAAATCATATATGTATATCCATGCACGATAGCGTAGCCTTTGAAGATGGCGACAAAGTTCTAGCGAGACTTCATAGTAGAGGTAAAAAGCATATCGACCACGTTGTAGAAATCATATATAACTTTGGCACTTCCGAGAGGGCATCTTCATGTGCAATGTCCATCCTAGTAGAAAACGACGTAGCCATAGAGTTTCCAAACGTGGTACTTGATGAAGCCAAGCATATTGAACATCAAGGTATACATCCTGAAGACTACACCAACCGCACAGACTTCCGTGAGATGCCTATCTTCACTATAGACGGTGCAGATACTAAAGACATCGACGATGCAGTAAGTATTCAGCGTAACGGCGATGGATACATCTTAGGGGTACACATAGCGGACGTATCTCACTATGTTAGACCACTCTCCGAACTCGACAAGGAGGCTATGAGACGTGGTACTAGTGTATACTATGCTAATAGAGTCATTCCGATGTTACCAAAAGAACTATCAAATGGAATATGTTCACTAAATCCACAAGAGGATAGGCTCACATTTTCAGTACTAATGCAAATATCCAAAGATGGCGAATTGAAGTCTTATAAGTTCCATAAAGGCGTGATACGTTCAAGGGTCAAGGGAGTATATTCAGAAGTCAACAGCATTTTGGATGGCTCAGCTAGTGAAGACATCAAAGAGAAGTACAAAGAAGTCTACGATGAAATCTTTATCATGGATGAACTCGCAAACATCCTGATAGCCAACCGTAAAAGGCGTGGTTGTCCTGAGATTGAGACCTCGGAAAGTAAGTTAATCATCAATGAGGGCGACGTTTGCGTGGACGTTAAAACTCGTGTACGTGGCAAAGCTGAGATGGTCATCGAGGAGTTTATGTTGTTGGCGAACCAATCATCAGCGAACTTGGCTAGAACTATGCATATACCGTTCGTCTACAGAGTACACGAAGTCCCACCAGATGAAAAAATCGAACGTTTAAAAGATTGTCTAACACGTCTAAATGTAGATTTTCCACACTTCACAGATGTTAAACCCGCACATATGGCGGAAATCTTAGAAAACGCCAAAGGCACTGACAAGTTCCAACTAATCAATATGTTGGTATTGCGTTCAATGGCTAAGGCTAAGTATGACAAGTCACCTATAGGGCACTTCGGTTTGGCATTGGAAGACTATTCACACTTTACGTCACCAATACGTAGGTATCCTGACTTGGCAATCCATAGGATACTATCCGATGTGGTACAAGGTTTCGACCAAAAGTATCTAACCAAGAGATACGAGAGTTACGTTCAAAACGCCTCCGAACAGTCCTCAAAGATGGAACTAGTCGCTATGACCGTAGAACGCAAATGTGAAGACTGTTACAAGGCTGAATTTATGAAATCTCATGTAGGTGAAACTTTTGATGCTACCATCGTTAGTGTGATAGATTTCGGTTTCTATGTGGAACTTCCTAACACTGTTGAGGGTCTTGTACACATCAACACCCTCCGAGATGACGAATACGAAAGCGATGGAAACTTCACTATTAGAGGTTTGTTCGGCGGAAAAACTTTCACCGCTGGTGATAAGGTTAAAGTCGTATGCGTAAAGACTGACGTAAACAGCGGTAACATCGACTTTGAACTTGCACATTAACGACAATTCTGTGAGAATTTGAAAATCCCATGTAGGGAACGG
>CAZWRW010000279.1:0-2383 GCA_964636465.1 uncultured Ruminococcus sp.
CTTACTGAGATAATGGACTATTACCCTTACTTGGATAGTAGTCATCATCATCGTCGTCGTCATCATCGTCATCATCTTCTTGATATTGATAGTCTTCATAGTTATAATAGTATTCAAACTCTTCATCTTGAGTGATGGCATCCTTGATGTCAACCTTTTCACGACTATCGTCTTCCCTACTAAGTGATGCTAACTGTTCAACGATATCATACTGTAAATCGTGTAAAGCCTTTTCTTTTAGACCGTTTATAGCTCTACAAAGTCTAAAGGATTCATTAAACAGTGGTAGAATATCGTTGACTACATAACAATGAGCCTCTTTAAACTGTTTATCCTTGCATATGTGCATAGCAAAGAGGGTTGAAATCTCATTTGCGGAGAGTTGCAACAACTGTATCTTATCGTTCAACCAGTATGACTTGTCATCCTCTCTAGATGGGTCTATACTTTCAGCCAACTCTAGACAGGTTTCAGCTAGTTTGACAAACGTTTCAACCTTCTTATCGATGTCTGAATTTTCAGCATCACCCATGTAATCGTAGATTTCCTCAATCGCATTGAGCATGGTCTCTTGATGTTTAATCAACTCTTCTACTATCTTTTCAGCCTTTGCAGAGTCCCTACGGGAATTAATTAAACTCGATGTAGGTTGTCCTACGATAATCTCTTTACCTTTATACATTCCAGTTACAAAATCAACGTCCAAGGTCATTCTACCGTAGTAGTTGTGTCCATTGATGTTGAAGTTTGCTCTCCTGATTATGATAGTTTCCAAAGCATCGCAGTATTGAAACCACTTGTCAGAGAGGTCAAAGTCTAATACGTCGAAAGATACCTTTACTAGATTGCAACATCCAGCAAAAGCATCATCTTGGATTACTTCAATGCTCTCAGGAAACTTTACACTCTCGATTTCTTGATTGTCAGCGAAAGCCTCAGTGGCAACTATCTTTACGCCCTCAGGGATGACTACAGACTTCTCTTTGCCATTGTATTCTATGAGTCTGTCGTCTTCAATTACAAAGTCGTTAGTTTGTTTTTTCATAACAAAACCCTCCAGATGTTATCATATTAACGTTTTATAGTTAATGTCAGTTAATGTGTTTCTAATTTTCATCCCATGAATATCGATAGCGTTATATTACAGACTTCCTATTGAAGTCAAAAACGTCTATGTTCTTGACGGTGAAAATCTCCTGTAGGTTGACCATCTTCTCTTTGAAGTGTTCGTCACCCTCAGAAATTAAGAACTGTCGTTCAGCCTCGGAGATAGGCATAGCATACAACCACGTTAGGATGTTATCCTTGTCTAAGTCCACCACGCCAAGGGATTCTTTCCAAAATAGCGGTGGTGCTGTGAATAGTATACTACTCATATCGGAATCTTTTAACACACCATCAAGAAAACCTGTAAATACTACTCCATAAGCACAAGGCAGGTCTCTCTCCACGATATTCCTATATAATGATGACATTATCAAACCGAGGGTGTCACCGTCCTTATTGGTAGATAGTCCAATCAGTTCTGCACGGATGTGTTTACCATTAGATGTGGCAAAAGTCGCCCTATTTACCAAACCGAGAGTAGCACAAGTCAAATAGTTAGGTGCTGGGCTATCCTTACAGAAGAGTATGTCCATATTGGAGCCGTCTTCTTTTTTGACGTAGCTAAAAGCTTTTTGGTCTCCGCCTAACACGGATGTAACTCTATCATACATCAACTTTTCAAAGTCGTTCATAAATTCACCTATATACTACCAAAGCAAAACCTTGGTATAATCCTTTCAAAAAATTGTTGGTACAGAACGTATTCATTAAAATTCATGTCCCAAAAAAACAAAGTTATAAGCTATATTATTATAGCTCATAAATACGATTTTGTCAAGTAATTTGGTATTGCATAACGGCAGTGTAGGGAACGTCGTCCACGACGTTCCGCAAATTGTGTTTGGAATGAATTATTATTTTATTGATTTGACAAACCTACGTGGTAGTGATATAATTAAAAGGTATCAAAAAACTTTTGGATAGGAGCGTATTTCTTTTATGAAAAGAGAACTTTCAAAGCAGTATCAGCCTAACGAAACAGAAGACAGAATCTATAAATATTGGATAGATAACGACTGTTTCAAGGCTACTGTGGATAAACAGAAAAAGCCATATACTATAGTAATCCCACCACCAAACATCACTGGACAACTACATATGGGTCACGCCTTGGACGAAACTCTACAAGATATTCTAATCCGTTGGAAACGTATGTGTGGATATTCTACACTTTGGCTACCAGGTACAGACCACGCATCCATAGCTACTGAGGCTAAAATCGTAGAGGCTATGCGTAAAGAGGGTATCACTAAGAGTGATATCGGTAGAGATGGGT
>CAZWRW010000280.1:0-2375 GCA_964636465.1 uncultured Ruminococcus sp.
AAGAAACCCTCATGAATGAACGTTCTGCACTTAATATCGCAAAAAAAGAGGGTCTACAAGAAGGCATTCAGCAGGGAGTTCTCCAAAGAAACGCTGAACTTATAGCGAAATGGAAAAGCAAAGGCTTGTCCGATGAGCAAATTCAAGACTTACTAAATTAATATTATCAATTATTCAAAAAGAGAGGAAGATTAACTTCCTCTCTTTTTGCAAGTAATAGTTAGCTTATGCTAAAATTGGCATTAATTTCATAAATCCGATGGTTTCTATCACGTTTATATCTAATCTTATAGGTAATCTTGTATGATTTGACTACGACAGTAAGATTAGTTATTACTTTTTATTGTTACCGTGGGATATCAAGAGGATAATAATCACTACCACTATAACCGCCACTACTACGAACTTTTTAGAATGTGCCATGGACTTAATGTAAACACTAGCTGATTTGATAGAGTCTCTATTAATTTTGATGGAATTATTATTAGTGTCGGTGTCATCATCATCATCTTCTTCATCATTGATAGATACAGGTTTATCATAGGAAAAAGCATTGTAAGCGGTTAGCAAATTCTCTCCTAGAGTGGATTTGTCGTCATCCAATGGCACCCACTTGTACTTTAAATGTAGATTATTGTCTTCATTGTGCGTGGAATCGAAATCGTCTTTTAAGGAATTGTATGCACTCTCATCGATTTCGTTATTGTCACCATCGTAGTAGACCTTACCTGAACTTAGATTTTCAACCATATAGCTAGTGTCTATATACAAACTATTTGCACCATTGTTGAAGTAAAATTCTACTTGCTTTTCGTTATTTTCGGAAGCGTTGTACTTTTCGATGTCAGTGGCAACGTATTTAAAAACGTTCTCCATTGAGTATAGCTGTATAGAACCATCTCCCAATATGTCAGGCAGTGCGTTGCACTCGTCGCTCTTGACGGAGACTTTCTCAATCGTGTCCTTGGATACTCGGTAATAATTCGTATAAGTGTAGTAACCACTGCCTTGATTGTCTGATACCACAAACTCTAAGTTTCCATCGAAGTCTATATCTAGGAATGTCAACTGAACGTCCGATTCTAAACTATCATCTAACCAAACGTCCTCGTTAGCTAGAATAGTGTTAATTATTCCATTGATAGTAGTATCATCCGTGAACGTTTGATTCGTGTAAGTACTATCCTCCTTGTTACTGCTATCTTTAGTAGTCTCTGTTGAGTCCATATCATCATCAATAGAACTTTCATCCTGTTTTTGATACTGTGCTAACAAAGTCAAGTACTCATCCAAAGTCATACCCTCACCTGTTGGACTAGTCGCAGTGACTTCCTTGTAGGTGTACTCCGAAATGCTCTTAAAGTTTACCTTGTACTTGTCGTAGCCTAAGTCGTAGTAACCATACTTATCGTAGAACTCCTTTGGGATGTCCTGTTCAAATAGGAGTTCACCTGAAAGGTTATCTAGATAGTATTCATATATAGTTTGGTTTAAGTCGTAGATAACACTAGTACAGATACATTTACTATCAAAGTATAGACTTGCGTGCATAGCTGGTATCTGACCAACGTATCCACCAGCAGTGTAAATTTCGTAATACTTGTTAGCCTCGCTCTCACCGTGGAGTATTATTAGTTCTAGAGTGCCGTCGGCATCGAGGTCTACTAGACTATAACTAGCCGAGCTATCGTTGATGTATTGAGCGATTACGTCGGAATATATGTCGTTGGTATCGTCGTTATTGGTGTTGGTGTTACTAACGTGCAGGAACGAGTCCAAGTTGTTTTGGTCTAGAGTGTACATATACTCGTACCTTGTCCAAGATAGGTTGGTATTTGGATTGTAGCTACTGTCCGAATAGCTGTCGTCTGCATCGATAGGAGCATCAGCTATTCCGTACTCACCGAGCTTGGTTTTAAAAGTATCATAAGATACTATATTATCTTCGAGAAATTCACCATCATCATAATTTGAGCCATCGTAATAGATAAAGTACTGATTGCCTGAACCGTCAGGAATACTGTCAATTCCATAATACTCCATTTGATGTTCGGTTGAGAATTCTATGGTGAACGTATGCTCAAGAGTTGCGTTCTTGTCACCAATTTTGTAGATTTCTAAACTTTCCTCTCCCATGCCGTTATAATCAGATACTATATAGCCATAGGATTCGACATAGTGTACAGAGCCAAACTCACCGAACTCGTCGCCACCGCTTTCATTGAAGTACTTTACTAGCTTTCCGTTTCTATAGGAGTATACCTTTACACCAACATAGTGCGAATCGCCCTCAGCGACTATAAGTTCAGGGTCATTACCGTCTATGTATACTAGGTCAAATCTAACGTTGGAAGTGTTAACACCATAAGTGTTGA
>CAZWRW010000281.1:0-2372 GCA_964636465.1 uncultured Ruminococcus sp.
CGATAGGTATTTAACTGTTCTACCAACGCTTGTATTTTGGACATGGTATCCATAGAATTTCCTCCTATATTTAACGTGAATTCGATATATTCAATCAAGCTTGTGTTATCACTACATAGATTATACACCAAAATTACAAAAAAATCAATATTTGGATGGACGAAAAAGGGAACATCTTTAATCTTTAACGTAAATTCAACGATTCAATTTTGCATTCCGCAGAATCAAGCGAAGCTTGATTGATTCTTTGTTGAATTTAAAAAACATTCACAAATGATTTACCCCCGTCTCTTAGCGTAGGCGGGGGATTATGTCATATTATTCAAAAAAATCCTTAGATGAGTAGTGTGTATCCTCTATGACATCACCGTGACAGTCTATGTAAACCCTATCGGAATTTACTAGGTACAGCACCCACGTATAATATACTACGTATGCAAAAGCGTTAATCAGTATGCTGATGTACACTCTAGTACCGTACGCAATACAGAACACTCCTGCTAGAGTAATTACTGTAGCGACTGCTGTGGCAATCTGCATAGAGAGTTGGTCTTTGTCAAAAGTTATGTGTGAAAAGCACACTATTCCGGAAAATACTGCGTGTGAGATTATCAAAACTTTAGAAGATGGGTTGTAAGCATCCTTGATATCCAAAAAGTTAAAGTCCATCAAGATGATACATAGTTCAGTGATAAAGTACACCACTAAGGCACACTTTAAGAATTTACGGTCTTTAAGCTTTCCGATAAATCCAACGATGTATATCGCCATAAGTATGAATCCTATAGCCTCCAAACAGTATGCGATGACCTCAACGACGTTACTCTGTATGCCAGTCTTTAGGTATATGTGATAGTAAATCATACACACTATTATGAAGACTATAAACATACTATTTCCAAGAATGCCAACCTTTAGATAACCTCGTAAATTGTTAAGTTTTTGGAACATAGGCAATTAACCCTTGACTGCTAACGCTTTCTTACCGATGTCTTTTCTATAGTGTACGTTATCCCAATGGATGGTTTCAACAGCCTTGTAAGAGGTATCTAGAGCGTTCTGTAGTGTCTCCCCGATAGCTGTAACGCCTAATACACGTCCGCCATTGGTTAAGAACTTGCCATCTTGATACTTAGTACCTGCATGATATACGAATACTCCCTCAGTTTGACCCTTATCATCTAGACCGGTAATCTCTAAGCCCTTTGGATAACTCTTAGGATATCCACCACTAGCCATTACCACACATGATGCACAAGCATCTTTCCACTTAATATCTAAGCTGTCTAGAGTGCCATCATAAATGGCCAACATGATGTCTACTAGGTCAGTATCTAGAAGTGGTAACACTACTTGAGTTTCAGGGTCACCGAAACGGCAGTTATACTCGATAACCTTTGTACCATTTGGAGTTACCATCAAACCGAAGTATAGACAACCCTTAAAAGTTCTGCCCTCTGTCTCCATAGCCTTGATAGTTGGTAAGAATATCTTTTCCATGCACTCATTAGCAACTGATTCTGTATAGTAAGGGTTAGGTGCGACTGTTCCCATACCGCCAGTATTTAGACCCTTATCGCCATCCAAGGCACGTTTGTGGTCCATAGAGGATACCATAGGCTTGATAGTCTTGCCATCTGTGAAACATAGCACTGAAACTTCTGGTCCTGTGAGAAACTCCTCGATTACTACGTTTGCACCGCTCTCACCGAAGATTTTATCTTCCATGATGGTTTTGATACCATCCTCAGCTTGTGCGAAGTCTTCAGCAATGATTACGCCCTTACCTAATGCTAAACCATCGGCTTTTATTACTGTTGGATATGTATTCTCATTCTTGATGTACTCGATAGCCTTTTGTGGCTCGGAGAACACCTCATACTTAGCCGTTGGAATGTTATACTTCTTCATCAACTCTTTTGAGAATACCTTACTACCCTCTATGATAGCTCCTAACTTGTTTGGACCAAAAGTCTTGAAACCCTCAGCATTGAGAGCATCAACCATGCCTAAAACTAGTGGGTCGTCAGGTGCGACTACCACCAAATCCGCTTGGATTTCCTTAGCTACCTTTACTACGCCATCTATATCAGTGGCACTGATGTTTGGGTAACACTCCGCATATCTTGATATGCCCCCATTACCTGGGACACAGTATATCTTTTCGGCTTTTGGACTCTCCGCTAACTTCATTATGAGTGCGTGTTCACGTCCGCCACCGCCTACTACTAAAATCTTCACGATTTAAAAACCTCCCTTATGTTTAATTAATAGATACGCCAATTCAATATATTCAATCACACTGCGTGTGATTCTGAGGAACGGTCACAGCCCGTTCCCTACAGAGAAATCACATAATTGACGTTTATCAA
>CAZWRW010000282.1:0-2358 GCA_964636465.1 uncultured Ruminococcus sp.
AAATTCACAAATTAAATGAAAGGAATCTAAACTTATGGATAGGATAGACAAGGTAAACTACTATTTAGACATCGCTGAGGCTGTTTTGGAGCGTTCTACTTGTATACGTAGGAAGTTCGGGGCAGTAATAGTCAAGAATGATGAGATAATCTCCACAGGATATAACGGTTCGCCTAGGGGCAGGAAAAACTGCTCGGATGTGGGGCTATGTATACGTACTAAGTTGAACATCCCACGAGGTGAAAGGTATGAACTTTGCCGTTCAGTACACGCTGAACAGAATGCTATCATTTCAGCTTCAAGGCGAGAACTCTTAGGTTCGAGTATATACCTAGCCTGTCATGATGCCATAACTGGCACTCTAGATGGCAACGTTGAGCCATGTTCCATGTGTAGGAGGTTCATAATAAACGCTGGTATTAAAGATGTCATCATCAGGAAGAGTGCCACGGAGTTTAAAATCCTTGATGTGGAAGACTGGATAATCAACGACGAAAGTTTAGAAGGGATTAACGAGTATGGAAAACTTAACTAACATCTCTGTAATTAAGGAGATACTATCGAAACATGGGTTTAACTTTTCAAAGGGGTTGGGACAGAACTTCCTAATCAATCCGACGGTTTGCCCAAAGATTGCTGAACTTGGTAACGCTCAAGAGGGTTTTGGAATCTTAGAGATTGGCACAGGTTTCGGGGTACTAACTTGTGAACTCGCTAAACGTGCAGATAAGGTCGTAGCCGTGGAGATAGACAAGCGTTTGATACCCATCCTAGGGGAAACCTTATCGGAGTTTGACAACGTGAAAATCATCAATGAGGACGTTATGAAAGTAGACCTCCACAAGACCATTCAAGAGGAGTTCCAAGGGTTGAAAGTTGCAGTGTGTGCGAACTTGCCATACTACATCACTAGTCCAATAATTATGATGTTATTAGAGAGTGACTTACCACTCGAAAGCATTACGGTCATGGTACAGCGTGAGGCAGGACAACGTCTTTGTGCAGAGGTTGGCACTCGTGATAGTGGGGCTATCACGGTGGCGGTGAACTACTACGGCACTGTAAAGAAACTCTTTGATGTCAATCGTGGGAGCTTTATGCCATCCCCTAATGTAGATAGTTGTGTAATACAAATCTGTCCAAATCGAGATAACAGACTATCTAAACAGGATGAAGAGTACTTTTTCAAGGTAGTCAAGGGGGCGTTTTCACAGCGTAGGAAGACTCTAACCAACACGATAAGCTCTAGTATGGGTATACCAAAGTCCGAAGTTGCCAATACTCTTGAAAGTTTGGGAATATCCCCAAGCATACGTGCTGAAAACTTAACCATGTCACAGTTTATAGAGTTTTCTAAGGCGTTGAGGTTGTCTTAATAACGCTAATTTGATAAACTCCCATGCTATCACATGGCGGAATACAAAATTTATATGATTTTAATATGGAGGAAAATTTTTATGATAAATATAGGTTGTCATCTGTCAGTGTCAGGAGGGTTTAAAAAGCTCGGCAAGGATGCCCTAATGCTAGGAGCGGATACTGTACAATTCTTTACTAGAAACCCTAGAGGTGCTAATGCTAAAAAGATTGACCCATCCGATGCAAAAGCTTTTGTGGAACTCATGCAAGAGCATAATTTCGGAAAGATTATCGCACACGCACCTTATACGTTGAACCCTTGCTCCAGTGACGAAAACACTAGACGTTTTGCAAAGAAAATCTTCAAAGACGACTTGCTACGTATGGAGTACGTACCTAATAACTATTATAATTTTCATCCAGGTAGCCATACAGGTCAAGGGGTTGAGACTGGTATCAATCAAATTGCGGAGCTACTCAATGAAAGTCTCACGGAGGAGCAGACTACTATAGTTTTGCTCGAAACCATGGCGGGTAAGGGTACTGAAATCGGACGTTCTTTTGAAGAGTTGAAAGCCATCATAGACAAGGTTGAACTTAAAGACAAGGTCGGTGTATGCTTAGATACTTGCCACGTCTTTGATGGTGGTTATGATATCGTCAACGACCTTGACGGCGTGTTGAACCAGTTTGACGAAGTCATCGGATTGGATAGGTTGAAAGCCATCCACCTAAACGATAGCAAGAACACACTCGGTAGCCACAAAGATAGACACGAAACTATCGGTAATGGAAATATAGGTCTGTATGCCCTTTTGAACGTTGTGAACCATCCGAAGTTGCAAGGGTTGCCGTTCTGTCTTGAAACTCCAAACGATGCTGATGGTTATCGTCGTGAGATTGCAATCATCCGTGAAAGTATGGTTGGGTAGTGTGATTGATTTTTATTGATTAAAAAAAACACAAACATTGATTTGCCTTCGGCAAATTTGCGGAACG
>CAZWRW010000283.1:0-2355 GCA_964636465.1 uncultured Ruminococcus sp.
CCATTATTATATATTATGCCAATATTTCAAATACGCCAAACTAACTTGACAATATTCCCCGATAAGGATATAATTATTAGTAACGTATCCAGATGGAAAGGGGTTTTTTTATGAGTATAGAAGTAGTAGATTTTATCACTAGTGTGGCGGTAGGTGGTGCGATAGGTTTAATCACTAATGGTTTGGCTATCAAGATGATGTTCCGTCCGTTTAACACAATATACTTGGATAAGAAAAATCAACGTTTTAGACTACCGTTCACACCGGGTTTGATACCTAAAGAAAAACCTAGACTCGCTAAGGCTATCGGTAGGATTGTCGGTAACAAGATTTTAGATACTACCACTCTAAAGAAAGCCTTGCTTTCCGAAAATATACATGACAAGGTAACCGAAAAGATTACTAGTTTCGTGGATAAGTATGCTACTGCTGAATGCTCCATTGAGGAGTTCTTACAGGAAAAAGACTACCTCGAAAAACTAGACGAAAAAGAAATCTTAGTTAAAGACAAAGTAGAGGGATACATCACCAATAAGCTTTTAGAGGTGGAAATCAGTAAGAAGATGGTCGAGATAGCTATGCAGGAACTTGCTAAAAAGCTTTCACCAATGTTCATGTCGATGATTATAAAAGGTATAAATGTAGACCATCTTCAAGAGAAGATAGACCAAATAATTCAAGATAAAGTTCCTGAATACGTCGGAACTTTTGTGGATACTGAATACACTAAAATCAAAGGAAAACCTCTAGGGGAGATAGTCTCCAAACTGGTGAGCCTATATCCACAATATCCCGACAAGGTTTGGGAGTTCTACACAAAAATCATAGAGGAGAAAGCCTCGGATATCATTAAGGAGTTCAACATCTCACAGATAGTAGAAGACAAGATTAACGAGTTCGATTTACAAGAGTTAGAGAACCTTATCAATGAAGTTGCCGAACGTGAGCTAAAAGCATTAATCTATCTAGGTGGCGGTTTGGGTGCAATCATGGGAATTGTAAACGCTTTGATATAGTTCAATGGGTAAATATAAAAAGGAAGTAAGTATCATGTATTTAGAAAATTTAAGTTATATCGAGCCAGTATTAGAAAAGGCTCTCAATAATAAAGAGTTTGCCGGTGGTACGGTAAGTATCTTGCATAAGGGAGAAGAGGTCTATAAAAAGCATTTCGGATATGCTAACCTAGAAACTCATACCGCTCCTGATGACAACACTATATACAGAATGTACTCTATGACTAAACCAGTCACGGCGGTGGCTGTGTTGATGCTCATGGAGCTTGGATTGCTAGGCTATAATGACGACGTATCTACATACTTAGAAAACTTTAAGAATCCCACAGTGCTAGATTGGAATACTAAAAAGGGTAAACCTCTCGGAAGACCTCTAAGAGTGCGTGACCTTTTGACTATGACATCAGGATTAGTATACCCTGCTGATTGGAGTGAAAGTAGTATCCAAATGGCGAAACTGTTCGATGAGAATACAGAACTTATCAAGCAAGGTGGCGGAATGTCCACAGTAGACTTCTGTAACCGTATGGGAAGTATTCCACTAGTATGCGAACCGGGTGGCACTTGGATGTATGGCACATCTGCGGATGTTTTGGGAGCTATCGTGGAAGTAGTAAGCGGTAGAAGTTTCGGGGAGTTCCTACATGATGAAATCTTTGAACCACTCAACATGGTCGATACTGGTTTCTACATTCCTGAAGAGAAGTACTCACATTTGGCTGGATGTTACTACTTTAAGAGCGAAGATGACCCACTCCATCCAATGGACTTTATGAACTTATGTATCACAGATTACAAGAAACCTCCAAAGTTTGAAAGTGGCGGTGCTGGTCTAGTATCCACTATGAGGGACTATCAACAGTTCGTTAAGATGTTGCTAAACTACGGAACTCTCAACGGTAAAAGAATTTTGGGTAGGAAGTCTATAGAACTTATGAAAACCCCTTACCTAAAACCTGAGTATGCCCTCCATGATAATAACATCGGTTATAACTATGGCTGTCTAGTTAGAATCTTAGAAGATAAACATTTAGCAGGAACTAACGCATCACTTGGGGAGTTCGGTTGGGATGGCTGGACTGGTACGTATTTCAATGTAGACCATCAAGAAGATTTAAGTGTTATGGTCTTCGTGCAACAGTGTGGAAGTGGTTTCAATGAGACTACCAAACGAATTCGTTCAATAGTGTATGGAGCTTTATAAGCTTACAAACATTCTGTAGGGAACGTCGCCCACGACGTTCCGCAGATTTGCCAAAGGCAAACTATATTGATATGTATGGATATATTGTATAAATAGGTTGGGGTGACAAAATGAAGGTCTTAATAGTAGAAGATG
>CAZWRW010000284.1:0-2343 GCA_964636465.1 uncultured Ruminococcus sp.
TTAATGCATGGTTACAAATTTCAAATAGTAAAAACCCGACATCTAGGGAACTCTTACCACTATCGATGTCGGATTAATCGTATACTTAATAGACTACTTAGTTTCCTTTTCGATGTAAGCTACTATGTCGCCAACTGTCTTGATGTTAGCCATAGCCTCGTCTGGGATTTCTACACCAAACTCATCTTCTAGGCTCATAACCAAGTCAACTACGTCTAGTGAGTCAGCACCCAAATCCTCAGTGATTACAGCTTCAAGAGTAACCTCGTCAGCCTCAACGTCTAGTTGGTCAGCAATAATGTCTTTAACCTTATCAAAAACCATTTGTAAAACCTCCAAATTTTCTTAAAATATAAAAATATATATACAAGGCAGTTTGCCAAGATACCAATAATTGCAGAGAGTTTCAAACCATCTCTGTAGATTCAAATCTACTTTGTATGGAACGATTTTCTACCGTTCCACAAGATTCAATATTCTCAAATATTGACTATTCCTCAAAGAAACCAATCTTTCTAAACTTAGTATATCGTTCATTGAGCAAAACGTCAAGAGTTTTTTTCATTTTTTCGTCCGTGATTTTCACCAAATATTCCTTGATGTTTTCGGACATTTTATACAAATCAGTGTGAGCGCCACCTACAGGCTCATCTATGATAGCCTCGCAAACCTCTAAACTTAGTAGGTCTTGAGCGGTTATGTGCAAGATTTCAGTAGCCTCTTTTTCCTTAGATGCGTCTTTCCAAAGTATAGATGCAAACCCTCTAGGAGACACTACAGAATATATAGAATTTTCCAACATAGCGAGTTCATCACATACACCGAGTGCCAAAGCTCCACCGCTACCGCCTTCACCAAGCACTACGGAAATTATAGGAGTTTTCAAAGTCATGAGTTCCATTAAGTTTCTAGCTATTGCCTCACCTTGACCTCTTTCCTCTGCACCGATACCACAGAACGCTCCTGGAGTATCTATAAAGAAGATTATCGGTCTGTGAAACTTTTCAGCCTGTTTGCACAACCTTAGAGCTTTTCTGTAACCCTCAGGATGTGGCATAGCAAAGTTGGACTTCTTATTCTCATTGAGATTTCTGCCCTTGACTTCGCCTATTACGGTCACTGGAGTACCGTTCAACGTTGCGATACCTCCCATAATAGCCCCATCATCTGAATAGAGCCTATCACCGTGTAGTTCTATAAAGTCTTCAAATATGGCTGGGATGTAATCTCTAACGGTAGGACGATTCTTGTTCCTAATGAGTTCTAACTTTTCCCATGCAGTACGAGACTTCTTTTCCATATGCGATTACACCTGCCTTTCTACTGGTTTATAGTTATGGAGTTCCAAAACTTTAGTTAGAGTCTTCCTTAACTTCTTACGTTCGACTATCATGTCTACGAAACCCTTTTCAAGTTGAAACTCAGCGGACTGGAAGTCATCAGGTAGGTGCTGTTTGATAGTACCCTCTATGACACGCCTACCTGCGAATCCTACTAACACTTTAGGTTCAGCTATTATTATATCTCCCAATGAGGCAAACGATGCAGTAACTCCACCAGTAGTAGGGTCTGTAAGCACCGTGACGTATAGGTTACCACTCTCATTGTGCTTAGCGACCGCTCCAGAGGTCTTAGCCATCTGCATAAGGGATACTATACCCTCTTGCATTCTAGCACCACCAGACGCCGTGAAGAGTATCACAGGGAGGTCATTTTGAGTAGCGTACTCTATTGCACGAGTAATCTTCTCACCGACCACACTACCCATAGATGCCATCATAAAATGGCTATCCATAACGCCTATGACCGTCCTAATGCCGTTGATAGTACCCTCACCAGTGACTACAGCATCCATAAGACCAGTTTCGTCACGAAGTTTCTGTTGTTTTTCCTCATAGTTTGGGAACTCTATCGGGTTAAGACTTTTCATATTAACGTCGAACTCTTTAAAGCTGTCAGCATCCAATGTGATGGCAAGGCGTTCTTTAGCGGTCAACCTACCATGATAGTTACACTTAGGGCATACCTTGTTTAAAGCTTGGAAGTCCTCTTCAAACATTACGTTTTGACACCTAGGACACTTGTACAGTATATCATTAGGAACTTTACTACTTTTAGAATGGTTCACAGTAGCACCACTAGAAGTTTTGCTATTGTTATCGTCTGAGTTGTCCTGTGTAGCGTTGAACCTAGTCCTAACCTGTTTAAATAGATTTTCAAGAGCCAAAACTTTACACCTCCTAAAACTTATATTTTGTAACTCTGCGAAAAATCACATATCTGTGAGATTTGAAAATCCCATGTAGGGAACGGGCTGTGACCGTTCCTTAAATTTGCCGAAGG
>CAZWRW010000285.1:0-2327 GCA_964636465.1 uncultured Ruminococcus sp.
AAAGGAAAATCTAACGGCTACGCTAAGGATATAGACAAGCTTAGAGTAGAAAAAGAACGTGAACGCATGAAAAACGTCCGCAAAAAGGCTACTAAGGTTAAAAAGAAGAAGGGTATCGCTAAGACTGTACTGGACACTATTCCGTACGTTCGTTTTGTGGATGAGCGTGAGGGTATCATTGAGGTGGAAAAGAATAAGTATAGCAAAACTTACGAGTTCATGGACATTAACTACTCCACCGCCGATGACGAAACCCAAACCAACATATTTTTGGCATATTGCAAGTTACTAAACTCTTTCGATACTACCATAGATGTACAGATTTCTATACATAACAACTTGATTAACTCCAAGGAGTTTGAACGTCAAATGCTTGAAATGTACGAAATTCGCCCAAATGATGAGTACAACGGTCTAGTGTATGAGATTCGTGCAATACTAAACCAAGCTTTGGAAAAGGGACAAAAAGGCATACAACACGATAAGTATATCACCTTGTCACTATATGCCACTAGCCCCGAAAACGCAAAGGAGCGTTTCTTTAATATCGAGGCTGACTTAACATCTAGTTTTGATAAGATAGGCTCACACATTAAGGTATGTGACGCTAACAAACGCATTAGAACTCTAACCGATATATTTAGGTCAGTAAATGTGGAGATTCCTACTTTTGACTATGCCGACTTGAAAAAACACTATGAAAAGTCCTACATTGCCCCCGATTACTTCGAGTTTAAAGATAAGTACTTCATGTACAATGACAAGTACGCAATAGGAATGTTTATTAGAAACTTACCAAAATCTATACATGATAATATTCTAACTGAAGTGGTTAGCAGTAACATAGATATGTTATTTACACAGAATATCATGCCTGTTGAAACTGCTAAGGCTATTAAGATGATTCAAAACCAAATTACGGCTATCAAGTCAAATATGATTTCTAAGAATAAGAAAGCTATGCAGGATGGTATTAGTGGGGTAGATATCACTAGCGAGGAGGTTAAGAGAGAACTCGCAGAGTTACAAGAACTCTATCAAGATATGACTTCCAGTAACCAAAAGATGTTCATGAATAACTACATAGTTTTAGTCACTGGTGAGAGCTACAAAGAGGTTATAGACAACCTCGAAACTGTACAGAGAATACTACGCAAACACGTTGTAGATACGTCAGTGTTAGCGTATATGCAAGAAGATGCCATGATATCAGCGTTACCACTGGGAAACAACGTCATCAATGCGAACCCTAGGCACTTAACTACTGAAAGCACTGCGGTATTCTTACCGTTTAATTCCTTAGAATTAAAACAGACTGGTGGTCTGTACTATGGCAAAAATGCGATATCTCAAAACTTAGTAGTGCTGAATAGACTATCGCTAAACAACCCTAACGGATTTGTGTTAGGTTCTCCAGGGTCGGGTAAGTCCTTTATTAGCAAGTTTGAGATGATGAACGTATTTCTAACGCAGACTAGGAACGGCAAGGCGGATATAATCATCCTAGACCCTGAGCGAGAGTATAGCGAGTTAGTCAAGAAGATGCACGGCGAAACTATCGTAGTATCGGAGTATAGCAAGTCATATATCAACCCTTTTGACATCCCCGAACACTATTTTGAAGAAACCGACAGCCCCTACAAAATGAAGTCCGACTTTTTATTGACGTTCTACACTACGTTGTTTGAAGTTACTCACCTTGATAGAACGGAGAAGTCTATCTTAAATACGTGTTCAAAGAAGATATACCAAAAGTTCTTTAAGACTAGAAATAAAGCAGACTTGCCTACTCTATTTGATTTATACGAGGCTCTAACGTGTGAAAACGAACCAGTAGCACATAACTTAGCGTTACAGTTGGAGTTCTATACATCGGGTGGCATGGACTTGTTTTCACACCATACCAACGTGGACACCACTAACAGTGTACTATCTTTCGATATTAAGGACTTAGGCAAGCAGTACAAAATTCAAGCTATGACTATAATAATGGACTACATATGGTCAAGGGTGGCGGAAAATAGAAACAAGGGCAAGTTAACCTACATCTATTTGGATGAGTTTTACTTAATGTTTGGTAACGAAGTAACTGCACAGTTCTTTCAAGAGTTATACAAACGTGCTAGAAAGTACGGCGGTGTGCCTACTGGAATTACTCAAAACGTTGAAGACTTGTTGAAGTCCTACACTGCTAGGACTATGCTCTCAAACTCTGAGTTTCTAATCATGATGAAACAGTCCATGTCGGATAGACGTGAGTTAGTCGAACTAAGACACCTCTCCAAAACTGAAGCACAGTACTTTACTACTGTTACGGCTGGGCAAGG
>CAZWRW010000286.1:0-2287 GCA_964636465.1 uncultured Ruminococcus sp.
AATGAAAGGATTTTTTTTAACATGAACGAGATACGTTTGATAGCTACCGATATGGATGGCACTCTTTTGGATGATAACAAGAAACTTCCAAAGGATTTTTTTAAATTATTGGATGTTCTAAAGTCTATGGGAATTGAGTTCATAATTGCAAGTGGACGTTCCTATGTGGCTTTAGAAGACATCTTCGGGAAGTACGCTAAGAACATGAGTTTCATATGTGATAACGGTGCCTATGTAGTCATAGATGGTAAAGTGGTATCGGTTAGTACGTTAGAACCCCATACCGTTAAGAGTATCATAAAGGAGTGCTACGCTTTAGAGGGAGTAAGTCCAGTGTTGTGTGGTATGAAAAGTATCTACTATAATAAATCGGTGCAAGAGCAGTTTAGGGAGGAGATAGGAAACTTCTACGTAGATTTCACTTGTGTGGATGATGTCCTTAATGTGGATGATGGTATCTTTAAGGTAGCCATCTGTGATTTGAAGAATCCTTTAAAGAATAGTTATCCAACATTGAGCCAAAAGTTTGGAGAAGAGTTATCAGTAGTAGTATCTGGGGAACGTTGGGAAGATATCATGAATAAGGGAATAGATAAAGGTTCAGCGTTGAAAACCATCCAAGAGGAGTTAGGAATCAGCATAGAGGAGACCATGGCATTCGGAGATTTTTACAACGACATCCCATTGTTGGATAGAGCTTATTATAGTTATGTCATGGCTAACGCCAACGAAGATATGAAACCTCATGGGCGTTACTTGGCGGATAAAAATTCAGAAGATGGTGTGATTAAAGCTATCTGTTCGCAGTTGGGAGTGGTGCTATGTTAGAGAAGTTCAACCAGTTAGGCGATAACAAGCATACCTTTTGGGACTATCTCAAGCGGTTGGATAAGCTGTTACTCTTAGGGGTTTCGGCATTAGGATTGGTAAGTATCTTGTGTTTGTACTCTATATATAAGAGTCAAGTTGTAGATTTTAGTGAGAATCAGTGGTTTATACAGACTGTTTCGGCACTGTTAGGGATAATCATCTGTTTTGTGTTTACTGCTATAGACTATCATAAAGTAGCGAACTTGTGGTTTTTATATGTGCCTGTAGCGTTGGTATTGGTCGGTTTGACGTTTACCTCTTTGGGTTATGGTCGTGGTGATGCCGACGATATCGCTTGGATACAGATAGGCTCATTGAGTATACAACCTGCGGAATTTTTAAAGGTAGCGTTCTTGTTGTCGTTTTCGTTGCACCTGTCGAAAGTTGGGGAGAATCTCAACCACTTTGGACACTTTTTACTGTTATGTCTACATGGATTAATCCCAATAGGCATAGTAGCTAAACAAGGTGACTATGGTACAGCTATCATCTTTGGGGCGATGTTCGCATTTATGATACTGTTTGCAGGGTTATCTATAAAGTACATCCTACCGATTTTAGCATCCATTCCGATAGTTATATACATGATTTGGACTTACTTGTTAAGTTCGGTACATAAAGATAGAATTAGAGTGTTGTTAAATCCAGGGTCTGACCCGTTGGGCATAGAGTATCAACAGAACTTAGGAAAATCCGCACTAGCACAAGGTGGACTATTAGGCAAGGGACTCTTTCAAAATGAGTATACTTTCGTTCCTGAAATGCACAACGATTTTATATTTTCATTTGTGGGGCAGTCTATGGGATTTGTGGGATGTATAGCAATCTTAGCGGTGTTTGCGTTCGTGTGTTTAAAGTTGCTCATCGATGGCAACAGAGCTAAAGACGGTCTAGGCAAGAACATCTGTGTGGGAACGTTCGCCTTGATTTTTACACACTGTTTCATGAACATAGGAATGGTTTTGGGTGTTATGCCTGTAATCGGAGTGCCATTGCCATTCATGAGTGCTGGTGGTACGGCTATGTTATCCATGTTCATAGCGGTAGGCTTGGTATTGAGTACCCAATCACATAGGGATAAACAGAGACGTATGTTCTACGACCCTAAAGAAACTTGAGTTTAATAAATCAATTTTGCGTCACATTGTAACACTGATGTCACAAAAAAAATGTGACAATGTCACAAGAGTTGTGTGACAATGTCACAAAAATGTCACGACAGAGTATAGAGATAAGAGTATAGAGAATAGAGATTAGAGTTAGAGTATAGAGTAAGAGATAGATAAAGAATATTTTTCACCCTCCTCTGTCATCTGTCAAAACATTCTGTAATGGTTTTTAAAAACATTATGAAATTATATTGAATCCACGTTAAATTAAATTTTCACATAACAACAAATGCGGAACTTTTGAAAAT
>CAZWRW010000287.1:0-2283 GCA_964636465.1 uncultured Ruminococcus sp.
GGTAATTAAAACGAAGACAAGTAAGTTTGTTATAGGGGTGTCTAAATGAACTCTCAAAATATTTTTGCCGTGTTCGGCATAATAGTAGGTATCATAATCATGATACAGGGTGCTAGTAATTTCAAGGTGCTTTCCCCTAAGAACGATAAGATGTTCAAGAGGGCATCAAAAAAGGCTCTAAGAGTGTACTATGGTATCTTTGGAGTGCTGTTCATAGTCTTTGGAGTTTGGACACTGTTTATTAACTTGTAATTAGTGCTTTTAAGCATTAATATAGATTTTTTCCATGTATATGGTTTTAATAATTGCGTTATGCATTAAAGTTTTTGCGGAGGTGAATATACAATGGCAGTAAAAATTAGACTTAGAAGAATGGGTGCTAAGAAAGCTCCTTTCTATCGTATAGTAGTTGCTGATTCTCGTTACCCAAGAGATGGTAGATTTATCGAAGAGATTGGCTACTATGACCCAACTAAGGAACCTTCTGTAGTTAAGGTAGACGCTGAAAAGGCTAAGAGCTGGATTGCTAAGGGTGCTCAACCTACAGATACTGTAAAGGTTATCTTTAAGAAGAATAACGTGCTTTAATCGTTCATTAGAAGGGTAGTCTTTATGGCTACCTTTTCTTGTTATAAGGAGGCTTTTTTTTATGAAAGATTTGTTGTATACCATAGTTGAAACTCTCGTTGAAGATAAGTCATCAATAGAAATTACTCAGGATGAACCCAATGAAGAGGGCGTAACAGTATTCCACTTGCACGTAGCTACTGATGATATGGGTAGAATCATAGGTAAGCAAGGTAGGATTGCGAAGTCTATTAGAGCCATCATGCGTGCGGGTGCAAGTAAGCATAACATGAAAGTAAACGTTGAGATTGAGTAGTTCAATCCATGAATATTTTGAAATCTTATTTGCGGAACGGTGTTGGCATCGTTCCGTACGTTGTATAATGACGTTAATTCAATAGAATTTCATACTGTCATATTGCATATCTGTGAGATTTGAAAATCTCATGTAGGGAACGGGCTGTGACCGTTCCTAAATTTGCCGAAGGCAAATCAAAGTTTGTGTTTGGTGAATCTATTCAATAAAAATCAATCACACTGCGTGTGATTTTAAGGAACGGTCACAGCCCGTTCCCTACAAAATTCCGTCGTGCAAAGCAAAATTGAATCATTTGGGCATAAAGAAATAGGAGGTAACATTTTTGAAGAAACAGTATCTTGAAACTGGAAAGATAGTAAACGTACACGGTCTAAAGGGTGAAGTCAAGGTGTATCCTTGGTGCGATTCCCCTGAGCTATTGTGCGAGTTTGACACTCTATATACCAATCAAGGCAAAAACTCCATTGAGATTGAAAGTTCAAGGGTGCAAAAGAATATGGTAATCATGAAGTTTAAGGGGGTCGATACCGTGGAACAGGCAAACGAACTCCGTAACAAGGTTTTATACCTCAATCGTGATGACCTAGAACTCGATGACAACACGTACTTTATACAGGATTTAATCGGTTTGGAAGTCTACGACGTGGACACCAACGCCTACTATGGCATACTCTCTGATGTGTTGGAGACCGGTGCTAATGATGTGTACACCATCAAGAACGAGGAACTCCACAAGGAGTTTTTGATACCTGCCATTCCACAGGTGGTAATCACTACAGACCTTGAAAACAATATCATGAAGATTAGACCTTTGGAGGATTTTTAACTATGCGTTTCGACTTAGCTACACTGTTCCCCGAAATGTGCGAGGTTGTCTTAAATGAGAGTATCATTGGGAGGGCTAGAAAGAGAGGGTTCGTAGAGTTCTACTGCCATAACATTCGAGACTTTTCCCAAGACAAACACAAACGTGTCGATGATACCCCTTACGGTGGTGGCAACGGTATGGTCATGCAGTGTATGCCAATCTATAGTTGTTGGCAACACGTCTGTGAGGAAATCGGCGAAAGACCTCATACTATATATATGTCACCCAAAGGGAAAGTACTCACTCAAAGCAAAGCCGTGGAACTCTCTCAACTGGATAATGTGTTTCTATTATGCGGTCACTACGAGGGCGTAGACCAACGTGTCTTAGATACCATAGTCGATGAGGAAATCTCCATAGGGGACTACGTTCTAACTGGCGGTGAACTCCCTGCGTTAGTCCTAGCCGATACCGTCACACGCCTATGTGATGGTGTTCTCGCTTCCGATGAGTGTTTCCAAGATGAAAGCCATTTCAATGGCTTGTTGGAGTATCCACAGTATACCCGTCCAGAGGTTTGGAACGGCAT
>CAZWRW010000288.1:0-2270 GCA_964636465.1 uncultured Ruminococcus sp.
AGAATCAAGCAAAGCTTGATTGAATAATAGAACTCACGTTAATTTGACGTATAACAACCATAAAATTTTAATCAGAAAGAAGTGTTTTTATGCATAAGACCATATTCGGCACTACAGAGAAGTCAAACTTTATTCTAAATATGAAAGATGAAACTATAGCTAAACTTCCAGTGCTATGTGCAAAGTTTGTTGCGATAGTGTTCTTAATAGGTGAGGCAGTCCCTGAACTAGTTGAAGTAATAGCTAGTAAGTTAGGATTTGGTATCGGTAAAGCTTACGGATTTTTGAACACTCCGTTCATATGCTTAGCGATAGTTTGGGTAGTAGCCATCATCATGGTGGTGATTATGATTAGTCGTGAACGTTTCGTCAAAAAAGTTCACACTATCCCGATAGTGTTGCTGTTAGCGTTCTGTCTGTGGTGTTTGGTATCGGTTATAAAGTCGTTCTCACCATTGGATAGTTTCAACGGTATGTACGGTCGTACTACTGGATTCTTAACCATATTAGCGTGTGCGACTATCCTATTAGTTATGACTTTTACCAACAACGCTGTAAACTTAAAGACTATCATAAAGTTTTTAGTAGTAGCATCAGCGGTGCAATGTGGATGGGGTATCTTACAGATAGTATCATACCTGTTTGAGTTTGAGATGTCTTACTATGAGAACTTGAACAGTATATCATTGTATAAAGTATGTCTGCCTAGTGGTTTTTCAGGAAGTCCAATCTTCTTTGCGGAATACCTCGGCTTGATGTTGGGTATCACATTGACGTTGGCTTGTCTAGAAAAAGATAAGTTCTATACTATCATGAGTGCAGTGTATATCTATCTAATGCTAGATACTCACACCTTTGTGGGAAGTTTAGGTTCAGCAGTAGTAGTGCTTACCGTCGTAGTGTTGATGATTCTAAAGAAGTGTAAGAACTTTATACCTATCATCATATGTGTAGTAGTCGGAGTTGCAACCTACGGAATCTCTATCGCTTTGGATGGTCACTACATATACTATGATGGTTCTATCATGTTCCAAGATAGTTTCTATCATATCGGAAATACTGGATACTATAACAAATCCACTGCAACGTTTAACATCAACGACACCAGCGAAGTTTTCAAGTACGCTTGGAATATGGCTATATACTACATTAAGATGTTCCCAATCATAGGCACTGGTGTGGATTGCTTAATCTATGCACAGTTAGACAACCTCGAAAGTACAGGATTTATAAACAACGGTTTCGACTTAATCTATAATGACTATCTACAGATTGCCGTAAGCATGGGCATTCCACAGTTGATAATCTATGTAGTAGGCATAGTGTTCTGTTTTGTGAGAATCTCAAAACGCCTAAAGGATAGTAACATATTCATAGGTTTGTTGGTATCCATGATAGCGTTCGTAGTTATGAGTTTCGTAAGTTGTACGAGTGTGCATATCATGCCATATATTTGTGTAATCTTAGGTTTGGCGTGTTCCAAGAAGTTTGAAACTTCGGAAACTAAAAAAGATTAAATTAAAATCAATTCGATAAACATCGGAACGCCATGCAACAGCATGGAATTATATCAAATTCACATTGAGGAGGAAAATTCATGAAACCTTTGGAATTAAAACTACAAGCCTTCGGCTCATTTGCCAAGGAAATCACTATTGACTTCACAGAACTTTCAAAAGATGGAGTATTCCTAATCGTTGGGGAAACTGGTTCAGGTAAGACCACCATATTCGATGCCATATGTTATGCCCTCTATGGTGAGGCTAACGGCTCAGATAGGAACGTCAAGGACTTTAGAAGCCAGTTCGCAGACGAGAATACTCCTACATACGTACAACTCAAGTTTGAACATCAAGGAAAAGAGTATACTGTGTATATGTGTCCTACATCCTCAAAGGTGTGCATAAAGGACTACGATGGCAACATCCTTGCACAGAAAAAGACCGATACTTGCAACTTCGTGAAAAGACTTATAGGTTTGACCTCCGAACAGTTTAAACAGATAGTCATGATAGCTCAAGGTGAGTTTAAAACGTTCCTACTCGCTAAAAGTGATGACAAGAGCAAAATCTTGAACACGGTGTTCAACACTAACAAGTTCGTGAACTTCAAGGAAACTCTAAAGAATATGAGCGAACGTTATAAAAAAGATTACTATTGCTATCACGATACCGTCATGGGAAAAGTACACTCTATCAGGTATGATAGCTCCAGTGCGTACGCCAACGAATTGGATATCTTAAAGACTCCAAACCACGGAAAACATATCC
>CAZWRW010000289.1:0-2257 GCA_964636465.1 uncultured Ruminococcus sp.
CGAATTGACGTTAATTAATTATATCACACTATCGTAACGATTGCAAGGAGCACTCAATTTTCGCCAAAATTTCAAATAAAGTTATTGAAAAAAGTCTAGTCCTATGGTATAATATCATAGTGAATAACTTTTGAATTGAAAGGATTGATTTTTTCCTATGAAGCTTATATCTGTGGTAGTTCCTTGCTATAACGAAGAGGAAGTTTTACCTATGTTCTATGATAAAATTACCGAAGTTATGTCCGGAATGACAGAAAAATATGGCACTGATTATGAACTCATGTTCGTAAACGATGGCTCAAAAGATAAAACCATAGAAATTTTTAGAGAACTCGCTCAAAAAGATAAAAGGGTGCGTTTCGTATCATTTTCAAGGAACTTCGGAAAAGAGGCTGGTATGTATGCCGGTTTACAGAACTCCAAAGGAGACTATGTAGTGGTACTCGATGCAGACCTACAACATCCACCTGAGTTTATCCCTAAGATGTACGAATACGTCAAAGATGGCGAATATGACTGTGCTACTACTAGACGTGTCAGTCGTGATGGTGAATCTCCTGTGCGTTCGTGGTTTGCTAGACTGTTCTACAAAATTATCAATAAGATTTCCCAAACTGAAATAGTCGATGGTGCTCAAGATTTCCGTTTTATGACTCGTCACATGGTGGATAGTATCCTCGCAATGAGTGAGTACAATAGATTTTCTAAAGGTATATTCTCATGGGTAGGTTTCAAGACTAAGTACATGGAGTATGAAAATGTAGAACGTGCTGCGGGTACTACGTCATGGTCGTTTATGAACTTGTTTAAGTACTCTCTAGAGGGTATCATGGCATTCTCGACGTTCCCATTGACACTTTCAATATTCTTTGGAATATTCTTCTTAGTGTTGGCAGTGCTTATGTTGATAATCTTTGCAATCGTTGGATTTGGTGAAATCTCAGGAGTGTTGACTGGTCTGTTCTTTGTGGGAGGTATACAGTTGTTATGTCTAGGTATCGTTGGAATGTACCTCTCAAAGATGTATTTAGAAGTCAAAAACAGACCTATCTACATTGTACGTGAAACTGAAAAGGGTGTCGTCGATAGGTAGACGTATTCATAATATTTTGGATGGTCACCCACAACATTCCGAAATTTATCGAATTGGCGTTAATATTAATGTCGTGTGTGTTTTAGAAAGGTGGTCTTAAAACGTTATGGATACTCTAATAAAGTACAAGTTGATAGTCTGCCTATCGTTGGGAGTGCTTTTAGTAGCTTCACAGGTGCTAAGCAATGAGTATATCAACTATAAGCTTTACAGCGACAAAGTCCCCAAGATTATCAACAACTATGACGTTATCAAAGCTTATGACGATGACAACCTTTTGCTAGTCAGTAACGCTCGTGGATACTATGGTGTATTAACTTCCAGTGGTAGGGAGATAATCTCACCAGTGTGGAACAGTGTGCAAGTACTCTCAGAAGATAGGTTTATCGTGGGTAAGACGGATAACCTCTCAACTACTGTGGGTATCCTTGATAGCTATGAGAATACCATCATTCCAATGTTGTTTAGTGAAATCACTTGGCAAAAGGGTGATTTCTTGGTCGGCACCTTGATAGAAAACGATAAGAAGATAGTCTTCAATGAGGATGGGAACGTCGGATTGTATCAAGAGTGGGACAGTTTCCAAACTGACGGCGAATCCGCTACACTCTTAAAGGATGGCAACGTTGCAACCATCACACATGATGACTATGGCAACTTGACCTACACATCCTTGACCCTACCGTTTAAGGTCTTCGATAAAGATTTTACTACCACCGTCAAGAATCCTCTAACCGATGGAATCTCCGCTTATGATGACTATTCTACTATAGTGAAATCTCTAGCAACGTATTGTGAGGCACTGTTCAACTCCGATACCGACATGATTAGAAGTGTAACCAACTCACAGTATTACAACTCTCTAATATCGTATATGCTCCCCGACTGCACCTTTGAAGATATCAAAAATCTAAGTATCTACGGTAGGCAAAGCGAGGATTTCGGTGTGATATACCATGCAAACTTTGATATCGTGTACAGTTGTATGTCCACCATGCTAGACGATTTCAACTTCGATGATGATGTATATGAATCTTCTCAAATGGAGACCACCACGTTAAACTTAAAGTTGGAGTTCGTCCGCAGTGATGATGGTGCTATCGTGTTGAAATCTGTGGACAAGACCACGCAGACCAACAGCAACGTTGAAGATATCGAGGCAGA
>CAZWRW010000290.1:0-2254 GCA_964636465.1 uncultured Ruminococcus sp.
TTAAGAACAGCGTTACGAAAAGTTGCAAAATTCTTTAACGGTGCATACAGCTAGGAAGAACAAACTTTATAAGAAAGGAAGATTACTTTGTTAAAGCGATTACTATCTTGTGTTAAAGAGTACAAAGTGCCATCATTGTTGTCGCCAATACTCGTAACTGGTGAGGTAATCATGGAAGTGTTACTACCCTACTTCATGGCTCGTTTGATAGACCAAGGTATCAATGTGGGTAACATGGAAAAGATTACTCAATACGGTTTGCTGTTGGTAGTCATGGCGATAGTCTCATTGATGTTCGGTGCACTTTCAGGACACTTTGCAGCAGTGGCATCATGTGGCTTTGCCAAGAACCTCAGACGTGAAATGTTTGAAAAAGTTCAAACGTTTTCATTCTTTAACATTGACAAGTTCTCAACATCGAGTTTGGTTACTCGTTTGACTACAGACGTTACTAACATTCAAAACGCCTACCAGATGATTATAAGAGTAGCAGTGCGTAGTCCAATTATGTTTATCTCTGCGATAGTTCTATCTCTAAGCATAAGTCCTAAGATGTCATCCATATTCTTCTGTGTGATGCCAATACTCCTAATTGCGTTGATTTTGATAGTTTCAAATGCACATCCAACGTTTATGAAAGTCTTCAAGACTTATGATAAACTTAACAACGTCGTACAGGAAAATTTAAGAGGCATTAGAGTAGTAAAATCTTTCGTTAGAGAAGACTACGAAAAAGAAAAGTTCAACGGGGTTTCAGGTGAGATTTACAAGTTATTCTCCAAAGCTGAAAGGTTGATATCTTTAAACCAACCTCTCATGATGTTCTGCATGGATTTATGTATGTTGTTAATCTCTTGGATAGGTGCAAAGTTAATCATAACTACTAACCAAGTATCATTAACTACAGGCGAACTCACTAGTATGATTAGTTATGCTATGCAAATCTTAATGAGTTTGATGATGTTCTCTATGGTATTCGTAATGATTACTATGTCAAGGGCATCCGCTGAGAGAGTTGTAGAAGTCCTTGAAGAAAAGAGCGACCTAAACAACTGTGAGAATCCTATCAAATCCGTACCTAACGGCGATATCGATTTTGAAGACGTAAACTTTAGTTACTCTAAGAAGTTAGATAACCTCTGTTTAAAGAGTGTAAATCTACACATCAAGCAGGGCGAAACCGTGGGAATTATCGGTGGTACAGGTTCATCAAAGTCAACGTTCGTGCAGTTGATACCTAGAATCTATGATACTACTTCAGGTACTGTTAAGGTTGGCGGTATCGATGTTAAAAAGTACGATATCGAAACCCTTAGAAATGAAGTCGCTATGGTACTTCAAAAGAACGTTCTGTTCTCAGGAACGATTAAGGAAAACCTCCGTTGGGGCGACCAAAACGCTACAGACGAACAAATCAAACACGTTTGCGAACTCGCTCAAGCTGATGACTTCATTCAAAATTTTCCTAAAAAGTATGATACCTACATCGAACAGGGTGGTACTAACGTATCAGGTGGACAGAAACAACGTCTATGTATCGCTAGAGCGTTGCTCAAAAAACCTAAGATTCTAATCCTTGATGACAGCACTAGTGCAGTGGATACCAAAACAGATACACTCATTAGAAAAGCTTTTAGAGAGGAAATCCCTAACACTACTAAGATTATCATAGCACAGAGAGTATCTTCTGTAATGGATGCTGACAAGATTATCGTATTGGATAACGGTGCTATAGTAGGCTTCGGCAACCATGACGAACTACTAAAGACCAACAGTATCTATCAAGAAGTGTACTATTCACAGACGAAGGAGAGTGATTAACTATGCCACATCCTATGGGTATGAGAGGTGGTAAAGTTCCACCTCAAGCTATGGGCGATGCCAAATTCGACAGCAAAACCTTAAAGAGACTCTTTGGATATATCTTTAAGGAACACAAAATTTTATTCTTCATAGTAGTAGTCTGTATAGTGTTGTCTTCCGTATCCACGGTAGTGGGTTCTATGTTCATACAGACACTCATAGACGACTACATCACACCGTTACTAGCTGAGGATAACCCAATCCTTGACGGTCTAAAGAGAGCCGTAATCACTATGGGTTGTGTGTACGCAGTAGGAATAGTATCCTCATTGGTGTACTCACAGTTGATGGTAACTATCGCACAGGGCGTGTTGAAAGACATCCGTGACGAAATGTTCGCAAAGATGCAAAGCTTACCTATTAAGTACTTCGATACCCACACCCACGGCGA
>CAZWRW010000291.1:0-2251 GCA_964636465.1 uncultured Ruminococcus sp.
CCTGGAGTTACAACTTCGCTGTCGCTCTCGCCTGGAGTTACAACCTCGCTGTCACTCTCACCTGGAGTTACGACCTCGTTACCGTCTTGACTGTCGCTTTCGCCTGGAGTTACAACGTCGCTAGTACCTACTGTAGTAGATTCGCCTACGCTGTCACTGTCGCCTAGTTCTGCAAATGCAACAGAAGTTGCTACTGTGGAAAGCATGATTAATGCTGCCACACTTGCTGTAATCTTCTTAAAAGATTTCATGTTTATTCCGCCTTTCAAAATATAATAACAAAACATACGTTCACACACGAATAGCACGAACGCTTCCCATGAGTTCATGGGCAAACCCCCTGTGTGTTCCAAGGTTCACTATTTTCTAATAAAAAGCTAAAGCATATTTAGATAATATACATAATATACTCTAACAAATATTATTTTAAACCAAATAATCCAAAATGTCAATACATTTTCAGATAAATTTTAATGGAATTATATACAAAAAGTAAAGCCGTATTTTTAACAAATTTGTTATATTTGCACATAAATTGTCAAATTAATGTTTTTTGAACGTCACACTTAACATATTAAACTACATAGATACGTAGTTTAACACATATGGCATTTTAGACAAATGTAAAGATTACATTTAGACGTTTCTCATATACTTTTTTAACTCTTGAAGTCTACTTCTTAGGATTTTTAGAAGTCGCTCCCATGAACAGGAATCCAGCAACCAACAACAGAGTAGGCACTAATATAGACATCTGACTCGTTTCAGGGCTTGAAGATGTATCGCCCTTAGTGGTATAAGTAGTCCTAACTACCGTAGCACTTGCCGTTGGAGAGGCAGTCAACTTTGTAGTTGTGGTGATATCATCAGTAGTAAAAGTAGTAGTAGGTAGAGTAGTGTTTTGATGTTCGTACTCATTCTCTATGATGGTAGGCTCACCCACTGGAACAGTAGTAGTTTCAAAAGGTTCAATGTCGTCGAACTCTTCTTCAAAGAGAGGTGGTGGAGTAGTTTCAACCTCTTCAAACTCAAAGACAGTAGTAGTTTCATAGTAGTCGTTGGTGGTGTATTGGTGTGATATAGACGTTTCAGTAACAGTATACTCTTCACTTTCAAAAGTGGTAGATATGCTGTCCTCTTCAGTTTCTAAGATAGTGGTAGTCTCTTCAGTGATAACCTCTGTAGTGTCGGGATGGTCGTCAATAGAAACTTCAGTAGTTAGAGAAGTTTCCACAGGTTCAAGCTCGACTTCCGAGAAACCCTCCGCTGAAACACTAGTCCCATAGGACATTATTGAAAATACCACGGTGAATATATACGAAAATGCTATACTCTTTCTCATAATTCTTGCCCCCTAGAGTTTAAAAGCGATATCTTTCTATCTCTAACGCTAAAAAACCTCAGTTAAAAATAATTTTGGAATACTACACAAGCATCCCACATAATCACACAAAATGTGACAACTTCAAAAATCGTTTAAACTAAAAATTCAGTTTGTATCCCTATTATTGATTAATATTAACACATAATCTAAAAAAAATCAAGCAGAAAATATTATGAAATTTTATCCCCATATGTGTAAACTATGTGAAATTCCACTAAAAAGTACAACAAAACTGACCATATCAAGGTATGAATGCCATATCAAGATTCAGTCAGTTTACGTTGTCTAATATATTCAATGCCGTATTTAGTGTGATTGAAGGCAAAAAGCCTTATATCTTGGAGTAACCAAAGCTAGTGATAACTGCATCCACAGGTTGACTAGCCTTACAAAGAGGGCAATCCAAAGATGGTGAAGAGAAGTAACCTGGAATATCATCCGAATTAAACATGGACTTCACCCTAATACCGTTGTACTCCTTAATCGCTGAGAATAACGCACAGATACCTACTAGTTGACCGCTATAGTAAGCCAAACATTCAACCATACGGTTGATAGTCTTACCTGATGATGCGGAAGATATTAGTAGCATAACTTTTCTATCACGTACTAAGCGTTGGATGTTGTCTCTAAAAATCATTTGATTGTTGCTGTTAAGCTCAGGGATGATTACAGAGAGATTTTTACCCTCATTCATACCGCTACCGTGTGCGGAGAGCCTTTCAGCTAGAAAAGCACCTACCATTTGAGTACCCTCCAAACAGATGATAGTATCTATATCTGTATCATAGTACTTAGATGCCAACTCACCAGCAACATCTCTAGCGACGTTGCACTTAGTTTTGATAGTAGTCATATCTATGTAAT
>CAZWRW010000292.1:0-2243 GCA_964636465.1 uncultured Ruminococcus sp.
AGGGTTGATTTTTTTTATACATTAACGTTAATTCGATAAATTACGGAACGTCAAGGGGAACGTCCCCTAAATAATACTAACAAATATACACCTTTTGTGAATGTGTATATATCTTCACATATGATATTATACAAACTGTACAAAAAACGACTTTTAAACTGATTTTTTTTGAAAAACTCTTGATTTTTTAAAGAAATTGTGTTAGTATTAGCTTATTAAATATTTACATCATTAAAGTTGATATCATACTATAACGGGGATTTTTATAAAATATTATGTAGGGGTGTTTTATTATGAAAAAAGTTTTATTTATGGTTTCACTATTGGCGATGGGAATGTCTATGTTAACATTTGGCGGTATATCTGCTAGTGCGGACGTTCAAACTGCTACAGAGTCTGTGCATGAGGTCACTGCTAAGGCTAAGACTATCTATGCACCTGATGGCTTTAGGTTCACTACTATTGGAGCTCCATCCAAGGATAAGGATTCTAAAGAGAAGGTATCTTTGGAAGACTTCTTGACCCAAGAGATTAGGAGCTTTAACTCAGAGTTTATAGATATCCAAAGTTACAAGGTTACAGCTGATGATTTAAAAGAAACTTTTAGCAAAATACTTTGTGAAAATCCTGACCTGTTCTACCTCAGTGAGCAGTATGGCTACGCTTGGGATGAAAACGACTGCATAGTAGGCGTACAGTTCAACTATAAGACCACTCAAAGTGGTTACGAAGAGGAAAAAGCTAAGATAGATGCTAAGTTTGCTCCATTGGTTGACAGTATCACTGATGATATGTCCGACTACGAAAAGGCTCTACTCGCTCACGATTTCCTATGCACAAACTTCTCATATGATAACTCTTACACAGTCTACAACCTCATGGATTTTGTAGAGTATGGAACTGGTGTATGTCAAGCGTACTATCAAGCGTATAGCTACCTCATGGAGGAGTTCGGTATTAATAGTTATCCAATCCAAAGTGAATCGCTTAACCATATTTGGAACGTCATAGAGTTGGACGGGGACTATTATCAAGTGGATGCCACTTGGGACGACTACAGCACCGACTTATTAGGATGGGCTAGTCATAAGAACTTCCTCGCTGATGATAATACTAGTGCTCAACAACATCAAAGTAACGGTGTCGTGGATTGGTACACCTATGAAGATGTTTCCGCTACCAATGACCAGTTCAACAGCTATGCTTTTAGAAGTCAAAACAATCCATTTGTGATGATAGGCTCTAACATATGCTATCTAGACAACGGCACTGTATGCAAGTATGATTTTTCTACGGATACTAGTACACCTATAAATCAAATTATGGAGTCTCCTATCTGGTACAACTTAGATGCTACTATCAAAGGTTCATACTTTAGAGAAAAGTTCTATAGCTTGAATACTTACAAGGATATCACTTTTGTAAACACTCCTGAAAAGGTGCTAGTTCTCAACAGTGACAGCCAAGTCATAGATACCATTTACACCGTTGATGACCCTGACAAGTTGTTAATCTTCGGTATGACTATACAAGATGGTTACATAGTTCTTCAACTTGAGAGTAACCCTAACGTTGAAAAGGAAACGTTCGGTAGTCAAATAGTTGCGGTTGCAAACGTTGATGAATACTATCAAAACTACTCAGCAAACAAGGATACCTTCACGGTTTCACAGAATACTACCACAACTGAACCTGTAACCACTACTGAATCTATCACGACTACCACAACTACTGAACCTGTTACTACTACGACTACAACATCTAAACCTCCTGTTACGACTACAACCACAACTACTACCACTACAGCCATCACCACAACTCCACCTGATACCACTACAACATACTCCTACGACTTGGACGGCAACGGCTCTATAGACGTTTATGACCTCCTTGCATTGAACAGTTACGTATTCAATGGTGTAGGCTCTGAGAACTCCAGTTATGATATAAATCACGATGGCAAGGTAAACTTCTTGGATGTGGTACTTCTAAAGAAAGCTTTGCTACAGAATAGTTAAATGCAGTCTGTTCCATCATCCAACCCGATGGAAATATATAAAAAACATATGGAGCGTCCAATGGGCGTTCCTGTGTTTTTTTTAACCATTACAGAACGTAAGTTCGATTGGACAGAGGGGGAAAATTTTCTTTATCTATCTCTATACTCTTACTCTAATCTCTAATCTCTATACTCTGTGTGGACATTTTTTGGACAATGTCCAATATACTATATCTCTATCTCT
>CAZWRW010000293.1:0-2240 GCA_964636465.1 uncultured Ruminococcus sp.
TTAAAACAACCTTTTGAATCGTTTCATGAGTTTTTCGACCTCTGTGTTGTGACCTAAGATTACTAAATGTTCATTGCCGTTGAACTCATAATCAGCGGTAGGCAACGTGGAAATCTTGTTGTTTTGCTTGATAGCTAAAATGTTGATATTATACTTCTTACGCACGTCTATCTTAGAGACACTCTTACCGACCCAACTGTCTGCAACGGGTATCTCATAGATGGCGGTATCTTTGGAGAGTTCAATATAGTCGAAGACGTTCTCAATACTCACACGAGAGGCTGTCTTACGAGCTATGTCACGCTCAGGATAGACGACCTCATCAGCACCGTTACGAGCTAAAAACTTAGCATGGATATCCGTACCCGCCTTACTGATGACTTTTTTAGCACCCAACTCTTTAAGTTGACTTGTAATCTCCAAACTGGATTGAAAACTCGAACCTATGCATACGAAACACACATCAAAGTTTCCTATGCCCAAAGTTTTTAGGAGTTCTACGTTAGTACAGTTACCAATCTTAGCACTAGTGACCAACGGCATAACTGCTTGGACTTTTTCCTCATCACAGTCTATAGCCATGACTTCGTCGCCTAACTCATAGAACTTTCTAACTAGATGGTTTCCGAACCTACCTAAACCTATTATTAAAAAAGATTTCATAACTTAAAAAAAATTCCTCCAAAATTTCTGAAAACCTGTTGAATATTAACCGATGTTTATCTCCTCAACTGGATTCTGTGCAGACTTAAAACCTTGAACCTTTTCAGTGAATACCAATGCAAATGATAAACTTCCTACACGTCCTAAGAACATCAAGAACGCCACAACTACTAAGGATACTCCACACAAGTTTGACGTTATACCCATAGTCATGCCAACGGTGTTGATAGCTGAAAACGTCTCAAAAAGCACACTATTCAATGAAAGTTCTGGTTGGAATGCACTCACTATCAATGAGCCTACCAACGCAAAAGATACGTTTACCGTCAATACTGAACACGCACGTTTTAGAGCATCCTCCTGTAAACGCCTACCGAATACGTTAAGACTACTCTCCCCTTTTAGGCTGTTCAACATGGATATGAATATCACGGCAATAGTGGTAGTCTTAGCACCTCCCGCTGTAGAACCTGAACTTCCGCCAACCACCATGTACAATATACTCAAGATGGTACTACTAGGCTTTAAATCTCCTGATGAGACTATCTCAAAACCAGCAGTTCTAGGAGTCACCACTGAAAACAGACTACACAAGATTTTTTGCCACATAGGCATACCCTCTAAAGTGTTGTGATACTCAAATATTAAGAATAATGGTGTACCTATCAAGGTCATGAAAAATGTCACTGAGATTGCCAACTTAGAATGTAACCTATACTGTGAAAAGTGCCATTTGTTCGTAGTTACGTCATCCCAAACGAAGAAACCTATAGCTCCAAGAGTTATCAAAGCACATAATGTTAAGATTATCACAGGGTCGCTGTTGAAGTACTCACTTGTAATGGATGATGATGGTACAAACCTACCATTCAAATCGAAACCGGCGTTACAGAACGCAGATATTGAAAGGAATATCGAATTAAAAATACCATCCGGAACGCCAAGCAGTGGTATGTACCTCGTCGATAACAGTATCGCTCCGATTAGCTCTATTATGGCTGTACCTACGACTATCTTCTTAGTGAGCTTGACTATACCCCCTATATACATAGTGTTGATACTCTCCTGTAGGAGACTACGCTCTTTTAAACCGATACGTTTATTCATAATCATGGATAGAAACGCCAAGATAGTTAGGAAACCTAAACCGCCTATCTGTATTAAACAGATTATGACTATCTGTCCAAATAGAGACCAATGTGTGTAAGTATCGTACACCACAAGACCCGTAACACACGATGCCGAAACCGAAGTAAAGAACGCATCCAACACATTTGTGGAGTTGCCATCCCTACTGGAAATAGGCAAAGCTAGTAATATCGTGCCTATTAAGATTAGGCTACTAAATCCCAAAGCTACTATCCTAGGATAGCTCATGTTTGAAATCTTCCTTAGATTGTTGTTTTTTATACCCACATATAATACTGCTACTCAAAACATGGACAAATATATCCATATCGAGATTTTTCCTTGTTCAACGTGTCCGCTTTTGAAAGTATTGCTACAGTCTACTAACGTTTGCATGACACTCCAAAGGCGTAAATTCCGATGTAGCCCACCGTACATACTCACCAATG
>CAZWRW010000294.1:0-2228 GCA_964636465.1 uncultured Ruminococcus sp.
CTTATGGCAAATTGTATTATGAAATTAGCGTTTTTTTAATCAAATTGATGAAATTCACGAATCGCCACATATTCACAATTTGCAATTGACATAACTTCTAAAACGTGTTATAATGTTATCACGATGATTTACGGGCTTGGTCTACCAAATTCCGTGATGTCCAAAACTTTATGGAAATGGGATGATATATTGAATTTTATTGGTGAAGAATGTATCGTGTGTCACAAGAAGTTCAACGAGGAAGATGACGTAGTGGTTTGTGAGGTTTGTGGTACCCCGTACCATAGGGAGTGTTATAAGGTTTCCAATAGGTGTATCAACGATGCACTACATGAGACCGGTGGCTCGTTCCAACGTACCAACCAATTGCCAGAAGATTTTCCTGATGTGAACGTCAGTTCGGCAAACGACGAGTACGAAATGGACGAAGAATACGGCAACGTGGTAAAGGATGCAAAACGTATGCTCTCCAACATAGACATAGACCCCGATGTTGAAACTAGAGGTGTCACTAACTTAGAATTTTACTTGTATAGTAAATCGATAAGTAACACTAGAGTCTTCCACATATCCGGAATGAAAAAGAACGTCAAACCGTTTAGTATATTGGCATTGTTAGTACCTCAGTACTATCTAGCCAGTAAGAGGATGTACGTTGAAAGTCTATACACCACTCTAATAAACATATTCTTAGAGATTCCTTTTCTAATACAAAGTTTTAACGATTCCAACAGCAACCAGTTTGAGAACTTAGTAAATACACCTGTATTCCGAGTGTTTGAAGTACTGTTTTTTGTACTATTCGTACTGTTTAGGTTAGCGATGTCAGTTAAGGTACTTCCAAAATACTTTGATAAGTGTATCGAAGATATCAACAATATAAAGAAACATAACAGCAAAAAAGACACTGTAAAGAAACTCATAAATACTAAATCAGGGATAAATCTTTTAGCCTTGCTCGTAGTAATGGTTGCTACAGAACTTATACAATCATCTTTATACATTTTGATAGTTTTATTATATACCCGATTTTTTTAACCATAACATCATGTTGTCGTATGGTGGAACGTCGTGGGAGGTAATTTCCTACAGAAACAAATATCTGTGGGGTTTTGAAAATCCCATGTAGGGAACGACGCCCACGTCGTTCCGCAAATTTGCCAAAGTTAAACGTTTAAACAATTCTGTGAGTCTGTTTTGGTTACAAAAATCAGTTTTGAAGTTCAAAGGAGTTTTATTATGAGCAAAATTAAAAAAGCAGTAATTCCAGCAGCAGGTCTAGGCACAAGAGTTCTACCAGCCACCAAGGCTATGCCTAAAGAAATGATACCTATCGTAGATAAACCTGCCATACAGTACATAGTTGAAGAGGCTGTAAAAAGTGGTATCACTGACATACTAATCATCATCAGCAGAGGAAAATCCATCATAGAAGACCACTTCGACAGAATGCCAGAACTTGAACGTCGTTTAGAATCCAGCGGTAAGCATGAGTTTCTAAAAGATGTAATAGACATTTCAAAGTTAGCGAACATATCGTTTGTAAGACAACAGGAACAGCTCGGCTTAGGACACGCCGTGCTACAAGCTAAAAATTTCGTGGGAAATGAACCTTTCGCAGTCCTCTATGGTGACGACGTTATCATAGGTGAAGACCCTTGTATCGGACAGCTATGCCGTGCTTATGAAGAGTATGGCAAAGGTACTGTGTGTATCAAGGAAGTTTCCAAGGAGGATATCAAGAAGTATAGTTCACTCAAGGTTGAATCACTCAGGGATAACCTTTACAGTATCACTGATATGATAGAAAAACCTCAAACTGAAGCTGAAGTGTATTCATACTTTTCAATCCTTGGTAGATGTGTCCTAACTCCTGAAATCTTCGATGTACTTGAAAACATACCATTCGGTGCAGGTAACGAGTTACAACTCACAGATGCTATGCGTATCTTAGCTAGGCGTGATGGTTTCGTAGGTGTGGACTTCACGGGTAAACGTTACGATATGGGTAATAAGTTAGGTATCCTAAAGGCTACCGTGGAGGTTGCCCTCAACAGAGAAGATATCCGTGACGACTTTATAAAATACCTATCCAGCTTAGATTTGGATTCTCTAAAGAGTACACTGTAAATTTTAACTTTAAGTATATTCAATCAAGCTTCGCTTGATTCTGCGGAACGCCGCCCACGGCGTTCCGCAAATTTGCCGTAGGCAAATCGTATTATCGA
>CAZWRW010000295.1:0-2190 GCA_964636465.1 uncultured Ruminococcus sp.
CAATCACATGGAATTATAATTGAACTCACGTTATTATAGTATATCGGACTTATATTAAAATAAAAAAGGCAGTGATGTTAGACTTGAACGATAAACTCACTCTTTATGGGTTTAACAACTTAACTAAGACTCTTAGTTTTAACATATATGATGTCTGTTACGCTAAAAGCGAACGTGAACGTAAAGACTACCTTAGATACATCGACGAACAGTATAATTCAGAACGTTTGACTAAGATACTCTGTGACGTTACGGACATCATCGGTGCAACCGTGTTAAATATTTCTAAACAAGATTATGAACCTCAAGGTGCATCTGTAAACATTCTCATCGCAGAGGGTAAAGTTCCCCCACCTGTAATAGATAAATCTTGTAACCAAGGACGAGACTTCTTAAAAGAGGCTATGCATAACACCGTACACGCTCATCTAGATAAGAGCCACGTAACCGTGCATACGTTTCCTGAAAGTCACCCTGACAACGCAATTTCAACGTTTCGTGTGGATATTGACGTTTCTACTTGTGGTGAAATCTCACCTTTGAATACCTTAGATTACCTAATAGGTAGCTTTGATTCGGATATTATTACTATAGATTACCGTGTACGTGGTTTCACCAGAGACGTGCATGGAAAAAAACTTTTTATAGACCACAACATTACTTCTATCCAAGATTACATTAACGAAAGTGTCTTAGACAAGTATGATGCTATCGACGTAAACGTGTACCAATCGAACATATTCCACACCAAGATGTTGATTAAAGAACTCCCATTACAAAACTACCTGTTCAACACGGACATCTACGAGATACCACCTAAAGAACGCCTAGACATTTCAAGCAGTCTAAGGCGTGAGATGATAGAAATCTTCAGTGGTGCGAACATCTATTAATTAATAGATTATAATTAATGATTAACGGTTAATAATTACACCAGTTCGATATTATACTAAATGAAACTATATCGAATTGGCGTTAATTAACTTGATTGGAGTTGAAAGTATCAATTGAACAACTTTAGTAAATTCTCACAGAGTAAAGCCCCACTACATGAGGCTATGGTTAAACATAGGTTAAACAGAGTAGTCCCTTTTGACGTTCCAGGGCATAAGGGTGGCAGAGGTAATAGAGAGTTGAATGACTTTTTAGGTATCAACTGTCTAAAGGCTGACGTAAACTCCATGAAACCTTTGGACAACCTATGTCATCCAGTATCAGTAATTAAGGAGGCTCAAAAGTTAGCCAGTGAAGCGTTCGGTTCGGATAACGCTTTTTTTATGGTCAATGGTGCGACTAGCTGTGTACAAGCCATGATAATGTCCACTTGCAAGATGGGTGAAAAGATTATCATGCCAAGGAATGTGCATAGGAGTGCTATCAATAGTATCGTGGTGAATGGTGCTGTGCCGATATACGTCAACCCTGGTACTGATAAGCACTTAGGTATTCCATTAGGAATGTCTGTAGCGGATGTTGAACAGGCTATCTTAGAAAATCCAGATGCTAAGGCTATACTCGTGAACAATCCTACATACTATGGTATCTGTTCGGATTTGAAATCCATAGTAGAGATTGCACATAAACATGGTATGTTAGTCCTAGCGGATGAGGCTCACGGAACACACTTCTACTTTGGTGATGATATGCCACCATCCGCTATGAGCGTTGGTGCAGATATGGCAGGTGTCAGTGTACATAAGACTGGTGGCTCTTTAACTCAAAGTGCTATACTATTGTGTAACGATTCCGTAAATTCAGGATACGTTAGACAGATTATCAACCTCACACAGACTACCAGTGCCTCATACTTGCTGATGTCTTCATTAGATATAGCTAGAAAAAATTTAGCTCTAAACGGTAGGGATATCTTCAAGAGAACCATGCAATTTGCAGAGTACGCTCGTAAAGAGATTAACAAGTTAGGCGGATACTACGCATTCTCTAGTGAGCTTTGCAACGGTGATACCGTCTACGATTTCGATAGAACCAAACTATCCATATATACTAGGGATATCGGTTTGGCGGGTATTGAAGTATACGACATCCTTAGAGATGACTACGATATTCAAATAGAGTTTGGAGACTTAGGCAATATTTTAGCCATCATTTCCGCTGGTGATACTGCCCTCGAAATTGAACGTTTAATATCTGCACTGTATGAAATAAAACGTCTCTACAGTAGGGATAAGT
>CAZWRW010000296.1:0-2185 GCA_964636465.1 uncultured Ruminococcus sp.
CCTCCAAAACAAGTGGAATACTACGATTTTGAACTTTAACACCAATTCGACATTTATATGTTATTTATAAAAATCAATCATACTGCGTTCCGCAACCTGCCGAACTGGTATTAAATCTATATGGTTATTATATTTCGTTTAAGATAGGTAGTATCATAGGACTACGCTTGGTCTTGCTGTAGATGTACTCTGAAAGTGTATCACGGAGCTTGGTCTTTAAGAAGTTCCATTCTTTAAGCTCATAGCGTGATGAATGTTTAAGAGCCTCGGCTACTACGTGTCTAGCCTCGTCTATAAGTTCTGTGGATTCTCTAACGTATACAAAACCTCTAGATATTATGTCTGGACCTGAGAGTATTTTTTTAGTACGCTTATCCATAACTATGGAGACGATTATCAAACCATCTTGACTTAGATGTTTTCTATCACGAAGTACTATAGAGCCTATATCCCCGATACCTAAACCATCCACAAGAACTCTACCTGCAGGAACTTGTGAGACTATCTTCATATCTATGCCGTCAGTTTCTATTACGTTGCCTATGTCGGCTATGGTGATACGCTCTTTAGGTATACCCATCCCGATGGCTAACTCTTTATTACACTTTAGATGTTTATATTCACCGTGTACTGGTATGAAAAAGTTTGGTTTAGTCAACGCTAAGATGAGTTTTAACTCTTCTTGACAAGCGTGTCCTGATACGTGTACTTCATACATACCATCGTAGACTACTTCCGCTCCTGATTTCATAAGCTCATTGATTACCTTGGTTACGAACTTTTCGTTACCAGGTATAGGCTTTGAAGATATTATGATAAAGTCATTTGAAGTTACGTTTACTTTGCTGTGGTCGTTCATAGCCATCCTAGTGAGTGCGGACATAGGCTCACCTTGTGAACCTGTAGTGATTAAGACTATCTGTTCTGGTAGATAGTTTTCCATCTCTTCCGTATCGATGATTACATCTTTAGGTGCTTTGATGTATCCTAACTCCATAGCGATTTCTACGACGTTTACCATACTTCTACCGAACAGTACGACTTTTCTATCGTATTTTACGGCATTGTCGATAATCTGTTGAACTCTGTTAATATTCGATGAGAACGTAGCTATGATAATCCTACGTTTTTCAGCCTTTAGGAATAGTTTCTCAAAAGATTCACCTATCTTCTTTTCAGTTGATGTGAACCCTGGTCTTTCAGCGTTGGTGGAGTCCATCATTAGAGCCAAAACGCCCTTGTTTCCGAGTTCTCCGAACCTTGCAAGGTCGATGATGTTTCCATTGATTGGACTGTAGTCCACTTTGAAGTCTCCAGTATGCACCAAAACTCCGGCTGGTGTATGGATTGCTAAAGCTATAGAATCAGGGATGGAATGGTTTACGTTTATAATTTCGATGGTCATGCAACCGGCTTTGAAACTCTTCTTAGGTTCGATTACGTTCAATGAAACCTTGTTAGAAAGTCCATGTTCTTGTAGTTTGCTCTCAATTAGAGCGAGTGTAAGTTTAGTGCCATACACAGGGACGTTTATCTTTTTAAGTAGGTATGGCAACCCTCCGATATGGTCTTCATGAGCGTGTGTAACTACTATAGCACGTATCTTATTTTTATTCTGTTCCACGTACGTAAAGTCAGGGAGTACTAAGTCTACACCGAGCATTTCGGTATCTGGGAATGCCAACCCACAGTCGATTATGAACATATCGTTTGCACACTCTATGACGGTCATGTTCTTACCTATTTCGTTTAGTCCACCTAATGGGATAATCCTAACAGGTGTTTTACGCTGTTCTCTTTTTACCACCTTAGCGTACTTTGAATCGTCTCTGCGTTCCGCTGAAGTGGCAAATTTCCTTGAATGGTTCTTGGACATGGTTTACCTCTTTTCTTGATTTTTATCGTTTTATCTGACTACAGAAATCCTCTAATAACATCGTAGAAAGTTAGCTTAGACTGAGTATTGCAAGGACTATATATTTAGTTTTACTCGTGAAAGTTTTCTAAAATTAGAAAATACTGTACATATATATATTAACGCTAATTCGAGGTCGGATGGCGGAACGTTACGCCATTTTTGCATACGTCGAATGGGCGTCATGTTAAAGGAAGAAGCTGAACATACGACCCTCTTCTCCTAATAAAACCGAACTAAATAATTTAGGATACCTAACAAAGGTATCAT
>CAZWRW010000297.1:0-2177 GCA_964636465.1 uncultured Ruminococcus sp.
AGACGATTGTCCATGGTCTTGTTTGTGATTTTTCTACGCACGAGTTCATCAAACTGCACACGCCCTTGGATTAACAACTCAACCAACAGGAACGCTTTTTGACAATCTGTGCATACGTCTCTAGCGACTTTGGTCTTGTACCTAGCACAAGTTAGAGTCTTCACCTCTATGTCGTAGATATACTCATCGTATTTGATTCTTACGTATAGAGAGTATGTAACGTTTTCCACGGTTTCTTGATAGGCTAAATATTTCATATGCAACACTCCTTTAGGAATATTGTACCATGTTTTAGCTTACGTTTCAACGGTGAAAAGTGTCGAAACATCTCTATATGTGTCAATTATACTTAGAACCTGAAGTCACGTTGACCCTCTTTGATAAGTTGTAGATACTCATCAAATTTAGCCTTAGTGGTAGGATTTGCGATGTTCTCACGTTCTTTGGAAATAACCTCAAAACCTAAAGTATTTAACTCTTCGTCGCCGTAGTCTAGGATGTATTCAGCAAACGTTAGCATAGCGTTAGGTAGGCAGTAGTTACAGATGTTTCCCGTCTTAGCAAACTGCATGAATCTATCGCCAGTTCTACCTGCACGATAACAAGCTGTACAGAAACTTGGAATATATCCATTCTTTAGAAGTGTCTTTAAAACTTCCAATTCCGAACGCTCATCAGAGACCTTGAACTGTGCTGTGCTTTGGTCATCACAGGAGCTGTCAACGTTGTATCCGTGAGTAACTCTTTGAGCGTAACCGCCTACGCCAGTACATGAACCTCCGCTAGTCTGTGAGATTCCTAAACCTATGATTTCGTCTCTAAAGTTAGGCTCTTCTCTTGTGGAGATTATCATGCCAGTATAAGGCACTGCTAATCTTAAAGTAGCTATGATAGTCTTGAACTGCTCATCGGATACTAGGTAAGGGAACTTAGATAGGTCTACACTTTCAGCAAACCTGATTCTAGGCATAGAAATAGTATGTGGACCTACACCATATACATCTTCAAGGTGCTTGATGTGTAACATCGTAGCGATAACCTCATACTTATATTCGTATAGTCCGTATAGTACGCCTATACCTACATCATCGATACCGCCTTGCATAGCTCTGTCGTGAGCTGTGGTGTGATATTCATAATCACTCTTTGGACCTGATGGATGTAAGTTCTCATAAGTAGGCTTGTGGTAAGTCTCTTGGAATAGGATGTAAGTACCTATACCAGCCTCTTTGAGTTTTCTGTAGTTTTCTACTGTAGTACTAGCTATGTTTACATTGATACGTCTAATCTCACCGTTACCGCTCTTAGTAGCGTAGGCGGTCTTCATGCACTCTAGGATGTAGTCTATAGGACAGTTAGTGTCATCCTCACCGGCTTCTAATGCGATACGCTTATGTCCCATATCTTCGATAGCCTTGCATTCTTGAGCAACCTCTTCTTGAGTAAGTCTCTTCCTAGTGATACATGAACCTGTATGATATCCACAATACTTACAGCCATTTACACAGTAGTTGGATACGTACAAAGGTGCAAACATAACTATCCTCTTGCCATAGATGTCTTCTTTAATCTCTCTAGCAAGTTTGAAGATACTCTCCCTTAGTGATGCATTTTCGGTGTTTTCACAGGCGTGTAGTAGTACTGAAACTTCAAAGTAGTTCAAGCCTACTAGAGTTTCCGCTTTTTTTAGGATTTCCTTAACCATAGCGGAATCATTTTTGTGTTCTTCACCGTAAGCAAGAGCCTTTAGAATCTCCTCATGACAGACGAACTCAGATGCCTTGTCGGATTTACTGTTGTACATTATAAAAACCTCACAATCTAGATATGATATGTGGGTTACACAATTAGTTTAAACGTTACATTCTTTTGGGCAACTTTGGGATTGGTACTCTCTTTGAGATAAGATAGTTGCCAAGGTGTCACCTAACTGCACCGTCGCCGATGCGAAAACGGCTAACTCATCATCATTAAGTTTTTGAGCGAGAACGTTCGCCAACGTGGTAATAAAGGTAGTCAATTCACAAGTGTTCAATGTAAGTCACCTCTTAAAAATCGTGTGTGTATCGGCGGAACGGCGTGGGCATCGTTTCCTACAAAAGAAATCATATATCTGTGAGAATTTGAAAATCCTGTGTAGGGAACGGGCTGTGACCGTTCCTCAATTTTGCAACGCA
>CAZWRW010000298.1:0-2174 GCA_964636465.1 uncultured Ruminococcus sp.
ATTAAAGGTGCATCTTTTTTGAAATTTCTGAGCTGACACTTCTGCCCTCAAACAGAAATATCGCTGAAACTAGTATGATACTCAACGCCGTGCATATGGCTGATGGATATATCACATTAAGAACCCCTCGCACTATGAAGATTAACGGTACTAAACCGTAAATTCCATTGATGATTAAGTAGGTCATATACTCACCTTTGGGAAGTTTTTTTATTAGCGAAATCACACAGATTGCCACCGTTGACGCAAAACAACAACACGGTAACACAAAGTCGATAGACCATTTGTGCCAACCTGTAAACTTATCCCATAGGAAACTCATCGCTGTGATTATAAACAGTTGCAACATGATGTTAGAAGTCAACTGTTTTCTATAGATTATTCCAATCATTGCGGTAATCCATCCGCAGAGAATCCCAGCATCTGCGAAGACACACCAGTACCCTCGTGAGGGAATCATCACGTTGACGAAAGTACTTATCACAGCCAACGCTATAGCTATGAAACTTACTAACCGAATCAAAAAGTGTCTAGAGTATCTAGGCTGTTCGAGTTTTGGGTAAGCCTCCACGGAAGAGTCGCCCACCAATGTGCCTTGACACAACGGACAACATCGCTTGTTACCGTTCACTGATACGTTACATTTCTTACAGTACAACATAGTTTATGCACCTACCTTTGCTGAATTATCAAATTTGTTTGTGTTACTTTACTTTTCGCCTTTTGGATTTTTTAGGTTTATGAGTCTTAACTGGTTTAGATTTTGACGTATCTGTTAAGGAGGTGTCATCGTTGGCGTAGTAGTCGTTGGTGCGAATCTCGATGTTTACCCCACCTTTGGAAAGCTCCCTAAAGAAGTTCTTTTGAATATCTGTGCTGACGAATGACGAAGTAAAACCTATCTGTAGGTTATCCTTGTACGAACAGATACACAACTGTAACTTCAACGTACTGATTAATACACCAAACCTATCTATGTATGGCTCAAGAACTTCGGGCATATTCACCTTGCCGATGTTTGAAACTACTGCTGTTTCGTTTAAATCCTTTAGATGTCTACTAGCACGAAGTACTACGTTCTTGATGGGTCTAGGAACTATCTTGATAAACAGGTTTCGCTCCAATGATGTGAAGTTGTTCATTCTGATTACTAGCTGTTCTTTGGTGAGTTCGTGTTTAAAAGATTTGTCCACCTCTTGGATGATATCTTGAAGTGTGCCATCACGTTGGGAGAGGTTATACGATACGCTTATCATTCCGAAGAAGTTTCTAGCGGTTTCGGATGGGAAGTAAGTTCGGAGGTTCACAGGCACCATGATTACTATAGGTTTTCTCATCTGTTGGATGGTCATCTCTTTGGCTATGGACTGTATGAACACCGCCGTAAGATACACAGTCAATGTGGTGTTATACTTATGAGCGATTTCTATCACCTGTTTAGTGGAGACTATCCCCTCAATGATTTGTACACATTCAGCATCACGTTTTTCCATGTTCAAGTTGTGAGCCTTGACCTTTGGAGGCTGTTTAGAGTTCTTATTCTTAGTATAATACTTTTCAAAGCTGTCGGCATTGCGTTGAGTGACTGTCGCATCATCCACAATGGGGAGGTTATCCTTAAAGCGACCTTTATGTGCTTCTATGAGATAGTTACACACGATATTCTGTAAAAAGTGCAACGCTCCAGTACCATCCGTGATGACGTGGTAAACTTCTAGATTGATTCTGTTCTTAAAGTAGGTCACGTTGAACAGTAGTTCTTTTCGATTCTCATCGTATATAGGTGAACAGACTGCACGATTCTCTTTAGTAACTATCGGCATAACGTCCACCTCTTCGAGATAGTACCAAAACACGCCACGTTTCATAGTCATTCTAAAGTTAGGAAAGTTTTCGAGAGTGTACTCCACTGCAACCTGTAGGATTTTCGGGTCAACGACTTCGGTAAGTTCACAGTAGAACCTAAACACACGAGTGTCAGTCTTTTCAATAGTAGATGGGAAAATCTTTGCGGCGTTGTCCAACTTTGCCCAAGCTTTAGATTTTTGTAATTTTCTATCCATAAATTCGCAGTTTTTCCTCCTTTACTTTAAAATTAACGTGAGTTTGATATAATCCCATGTTATCATATGGCGGAACGTCGTGGGTGACGTTCCCTACACAATTAAGATTCC
>CAZWRW010000299.1:0-2167 GCA_964636465.1 uncultured Ruminococcus sp.
CTATGTGATTGCACAACGGAATTTTGTAGGGAACGGGCTGTGACCGTTCCTTAGAATCACACGCAGTGTGATTGATTTTTAAAAAACACAAACATTATGGAATTTTCAAATTATAATTTTATGGAGGATTATGCGAAATTATGGAGACTTTAAGATTATCCTCTAGTGAGGAAGATTTGTTAAAGGCTAGTGAACTCATCAGGAGTGGTCACGTAGTGGGTATGCCTACGGAAACCGTATACGGTCTTGGGGCGGATGCTACTAACCCTAAAGCAGTTAAAGAAATCTTTAAGGCTAAGGGTCGCCCAATGGATAACCCACTAATAGTACACATAGCAAAGGTCGAAGATGCTAACAAGGTAGCTAAGGATATCCCACAGCTATTTTTTGACCTTGCTGAAAAGTTTTGGGGTGGTCCTTTAACCATGATAGTCCCTAAGAGAGACATCATCCCTTATGAGACTTCAGGAGGTTTGGAGACTGTCGGTATTAGGTTGCCATCTCACCCGATAGCTAGACGTTTGATAGAACTTTCAGGAGTGCCAATCTCTGCACCATCTGCGAACACTTCGGGATATCCTAGTCCAACGACTGCACAGCACGTCCTCCACGATATGGATGGCAAAATTTCCGCTATAGTGGATGGTGGTGCTTGTTCTGTAGGTGTGGAAAGTACGGTAATATCTTTTGATTCCCCAGATACCGTTAGAATACTTCGCCCAGGGTATATAACATTAGAGGATTTAAAATCCGTAGCTAAGAACGTGATACTAGACAAGGGTATTCTTTCGGAAGTCGGTGCAGATGAAAAAGTTGCCTCTCCGGGTATGAAGTATAAGCACTACTCGCCTACCGCTGACGTTAAACTTATAGAGGGTTCTCTAGAGAGTTTTAAGGAGTACGTCTCAAAGCACAACGGCGATGGTGTATACTCTTTAATCTTTGAGAGTGACATTGAAAACTTTCCGTTTAAGTATCTAAGCTATGGCAATTCCGATTTGGAACACGCTCAACAGGTGTTTGCAAAACTTCGTGAGCTGGACAACATAGGGGCTAAAATCGTGTACATTAGAAAACCTAACGTTGATGGCATAGGATTAGCAGTCTATAATAGACTAATCCGTGCTTCAGGATTTGAGGTGATTAATCTTGAGTAGAATAATAAATACTGAAAAGCCGTTAATCGTAGGGTTGACGGGTCAAACTGGTGCTGGTAAGACTACCGTTTCAGAGGTATTCATGGAGAACCAGTTTTACATAATCAACGGCGATATGGTCGCTCGTATGATTACCATGCAAGGACATCCTTATTTAGATGAGCTTTCACAACACTTTGGTAAGGATATCTTAGACGAAGACGGAAACTTAATCCGTCAAAAGTTAGCTGATATAGTCTTCAACGACAAGCAGAAACTTCAAGAGATGAATGCAATCTTTTCACCTTACGTAATCGAACAGATTCAAAAGATGATAGACAGTGCCACTACTTTTTGTAGCAACAAAGTTCTAATAGATGCCCCTACTCTCTTTGAAACTGGTTGTAATAGGCTATGTGACAAGATAGTTTCTGTAGTATCTAACAAGGAGCTTAGACTTAGACGTATCATAGCACGAGATAATTTGACTAAATCACAAGCAGAAAGTAGAATTAAATCTCAATTGAGTGAAGAGTTTTTCCGTGCGAACTCCAACTATATCATTGAGAATAACACTTCAAAAGAGGATTTACACATCAAAACTTTGGACGTTATCGCTAAGATTTTGTATTAACATAAGTTTGATAATCGAATTTATATTAATTTAAGGTGATTTTTTATGAAATATCAATGCCCATGTTGTGGCTACAAAACTCTTGAAGAACCTATAGACAAAAGTTGGGGTGACATCTGTCCAGTGTGCTTTTGGGAAGTAGACCCTTTCATTAAAGGCGACGCAAACAAGTCTAGCGGTTCAAACCATGGTTTGACTTTAAATCAAGCTAGAGAAAACTTCAAAGATTTTGGAGCGTGTGAAAAATCCATGTTGTCATACGTCAGGAATCCCAACCCAGATGAACTATAGCCACAAAGAAAGGAAAGTATATGAGAAAAGAGTTAATATATCCAGCACCAGACCAAAAGGTAGTATCCATGGTGCGAAACTTTATAGATTACATCGTCAAGCATCC
>CAZWRW010000300.1:0-2150 GCA_964636465.1 uncultured Ruminococcus sp.
CGTTCCCTACATAATATTTTCAAACCTCACACTTGATATTAATCCATGTAGATATACCCAGAAGATGCACTGTTGGTACAAGCTTTATTGCTATTGTCACAGAGTGTCCAGTCGTCAAGATACCACAACATGATGTAAGGCTCTAATTCGTTGGTGTTGACATCCCAACCTGATGGCTCTTGAACAGCATACTTTTCACTGTAGTACCACTTAGCTCCCGAAGAGTTCAAGAATGTGTTGTCATCACCGTTTTGCCAGTAGCAGTAAGCATATGAAGTGTTGGTGTCATCGGTGTAGATGTTCACCTTACCACCTAACCAAAAGTACTTCAATCCCGAAGATTTCGCTACACTACGGATAGCTTCTAACTCATCAGCGTTAGTAAAAGTAGCTAGTTGATGTCCATTAGCGGTAGCATCAGCGTAAGCCTCTTCCCAAGTGAATGCTCCTTGCTTAAAAGCATACGTGTGTTTTACGTTCGGAGATTTAGTCGTTGTGATGGTGGTCGTAGGTGTTGGAGTGGTAGTCGTACCGTTAGAAGTATTGGATGTAGTAGCCTTAGGTGTCGTCGTACCGCTTGGCGTAGTGGATGTTGTAACCTTAGTAGTAGTCGTAGGCGGTGGCGTGGTCGTCGTGATGATTGTAGTAGTGTTCTTAGTGGTGGTAGTCAATGGAGTGGTAGTCGTAGCCTTGGTAGTAGTCGTAGTAGGTGGTGTAGTACTCGTTTCCGTGACGGTTAAAACTACATGAGAGTATGTAGTCATCGGAGTGGTGGTGGTAGTCGTGGGAGCGGTCGTAGTAGGTATAGTGGTAGTATCCTCTATTGATGATGAAGTCATCGCCATTTCGGAGGTGTCAAAAGCTCCTGTATACGATTTGTAAAGTATCGTACCAAAGATACACACTATGAAACCTATCACCACACACATAATGATTGCCGGTAGTACACTCCTCCTGCTCTCCTCTTCGGTGACCTCTTCCATCGTTGGGATGGTATCACTAGATTTATTAAGCGTGGTATCGTTCACCACTGGAATCTTAGGCAGTATAGCCGTATCCTCACGGTCTTGATGGTCTTGAAATTTCTTCTTCCTCTGTGGAAGTTTTACGTTCTCTCGTAAGTCTGTGAGAAGTTCCTGAACTGTTGAATACCTCTCGGATGGGTCATAAGCACACATCTTTTGAACTATCCACATTAGACTAGAGTTTACTCCACTCACTACTGGAAGTGTTTCGCCATCGTTAGGCTTTACGAACTTGTTTCCGTTCAACATTTGATATGCTACCAACCCTAAAGAGTATACATCACTTTCGATGGTGTTCTTCTTACCGTTTAAGACTTCAGGTGCTGAATAGGTGGTATCTTTTCGTGTAGATAGTAGGCTATATATTCCGAAATCTCCTACCATATAGAGACCGTCAACATCTAGGAAGAGTGTCTGTGGGTTTATATACTTGTGTATCAAGCCCTTGGCGTGTGCCGTGGATAACACCTTACCTACGCTATACAACATAGATACCACGCTCCTTTGCGTGAACTTCACCCCGCTTTTGAACTTACTATGCAAACACTCTACATGGTCTATCCTAAAGATGATATCATATCCGACTATCTCCCCATCTTGGATAACCCCTCGAATTAGATAGTCATCATACTTAGCTACACGGTTGCATTCTCGTAGGATGTTTACATCTACAATACTGCCTATAATCGTAAAGAGTTTCTGTTCAACGTCACTGCTTGAACACTTGATGGTCTTAGCAAAACTATCCTTGTCTATCGTGATGACCTTTAAAATTGAAACTTCGCCACTAACACGGTTTACTACCTCGTACACGTTTGGGAACTTGTCTAAATATACGTCACGTTTAACGTTCCAAACGTTCCAAAGTGGCTGATAAGAAAGTAGTCTATCTTTAACAGTAAAGTCCATAATAAAAACCTCCCAAACCGACACAGATTCCTTATATTAACATCAATTTGATAAATAACGTTATATTAAGTATTATAACATATCCTTAAAGAAAAAACTAGTCTATCATTGAAAAAAAGCGTGTTTTCCAAGAATGTCCTTGCCACATACGGGAAAAATAGTATTGATAATTCAATTTAGTTAAAGGATGGTTTTATGCTCAAAAGAATGTTAGTA
>CAZWRW010000301.1:0-2132 GCA_964636465.1 uncultured Ruminococcus sp.
TGGAATACGGCACCGCTGAAGTAGAAATCCATACAGATTCCGTAAAGCCTAACGATAAGGTAGTCATCATAGATGATTTGATAGCTACTGGTGGAACTATAGAGGCTACTATCAAGCTAGTGGAACGTCTAGGCGGTAAAGTAGTTAAAGTGTTGTCTATCATAGAACTAGAGGGGTTAAACGGTAGGGACAGACTTAAAGAGTATAACGTAGATACATTGATATCTTATAATGGAAAGTAGGTGATAACATAATATGATAGGTATCATAGGAGCTATGGATGGCGAAGTGCAAGGTCTTAAAGATAGTATGCAGAACGTCACTATAGTACAAAAGTTTGGCATGAATTTTTACAAAGGCACACTCTTTGGAAAAGATACTGTAGTAGTACAGTCAGGGATAGGCAAAGTAAATGCATCAGTGTGTGCCACATTGCTAATAGATTCCTTTGGGGTCGATAAACTGATAAACACAGGCATTGCGGGTTCACTAAACAATGATATCAACATTGGAGATGTGGTACTATCCACTGATGCGGTGCAACATGACGTAGATGCTACAGCCTTTGGCAAGTACTCATACGGTGAGATTCCAGCGATAGGAACAGTATCTTTTAAAGCTGATGAAACGCTACTAAACACCGCTGAACAATCTTGTAAAAAGGTCAATACAGATATTAAAGTATTTCGTGGTAGGGTAGTCAGTGGCGACCAGTTCATATCGGATAAGGCAAAAAAGCAGTGGTTAATAGATACCTTCGGGGGCTACTGCACCGAAATGGAAGGAGCTTCAATTGCACAGGTAGCTTATTTAAGTCGAGTGCCATTCTTAATAGTTAGGGTAATCTCCGATAAAGCTGACGACAGCACCACGGTAGACTATCCAGAATTTGAAAGACAGGCGATAGAACATTCTATTCGTCTAATGAAAGAAGTTATTAAAAATATATAATACATAAAGTATAGTTAAGGAGTGTATATATTATGAGTAAACTATTTACATCTGAATCAGTAACAGAGGGACATCCTGATAAGATTGCAGACCAAATTTCAGACGCTATCCTAGATGCGTTAATAGAACAAGACCCTGATTCTAGGGTTGCCGCAGAGACTACAGTAGCTACTGGTTTAGCTCTAGTAGTAGGCGAGATTACTACTAATGCTTACGTTGACATCGCAAAGATAGCTAGAAACACCATTAGAGAAATCGGTTATACTAACGTAGGCGGTTACGATGCTGACTCTATTGCGGTACTAACTTCCGTGGATGAGCAATCCGCAGATATTGCCTTGGGCGTAGATACCGCTTATGAAACTAAACAAGAGGGTGCTACTGAAGATTTCGGAACTGGTGCCGGTGACCAAGGTATTATATTTGGTTACGCTACCAATGAAACCCCTGAATACCTACCTCCTGCGATATCCTTTGCACATAGGATTACTAGACGTTTAGCTGAGGTTAGAAAGAATGGCACATTACCATACTTACGTCCAGATGGTAAAGCACAAGTTACCGTAGAATTTGACGATAACGATAAAGTTAAGAGAATCCATACTGTAGTAGTATCCACACAGCACAGTGAAGATGTAACTTTAGAGCAAATCAAGAAAGACGTTATAGAACACGTAATCAAGGCGGTACTTCCTAACGACCTACTAGATGAGGATACTATATACTACATCAATCCAACTGGTAGATTTGTTATCGGTGGTCCACAAGGAGATGCGGGTCTAACAGGTAGGAAGATTATCGTAGATACTTACGGTGGTACAGGACGTCACGGTGGTGGTGCATTCTCAGGTAAAGACCCAACTAAGGTTGACCGTTCTGCTGCATACGCTGCTAGATGGGTAGCTAAGAACATAGTAGCTGCAGGTTTAGCTGACAAGGCAGAAATTGAATTAGCATATGCTATAGGTGTAGCTAAGCCGGTATCCATTGCGGTAGATACTTTCGGAACTAACAAGATACCTGAAACTAAGATAGTTGAAGTTATCAACAAAGTGTTTGATTTACGTCCAGCCGCAATCATTGCGGAGTTAGACCTAAAACGTCCAATCTACAAACAGACTGCAGCTTACGGACATTTCGGTAGAACCGATATAGACCTACCTTGGGAACATCTAGACAAG
>CAZWRW010000302.1:0-2125 GCA_964636465.1 uncultured Ruminococcus sp.
AAAATATCACACATTAGCGATTTTGTGGTAGTATTTAGACTTTACATAATCTTTAGTGTCGCCGAAAAATTCAAGTTTGCTGTTCATGTGGAGTATCTTGTTACCGTACTTTACCGCACTGTCAATATCGTGAGAAATCATCACGATGGTGGTGCCGTGTTCCTTGTTTAAAGAGTCGATAACCTTGTACATATCCAACGTAGCTATTGGGTCTAGTGCCGTTACTGGTTCGTCTAGGATGAGTATGTCGCCCGTGGCACACAACGCACGAGCTAAAAGCACTCTCTGTTGTTGTCCGCCCGAAAGGTCTCTGTAGGACTTGTTAGCAAGGTCTGAAATGCCCAAAAGTTCGAGATTCTTCTGTGCTAACTTTTTTTCCTTGGCAGTGAAAAATGGTTTCAAACCTAGACGGTTTAAACATCCTGATAATACAACCTCTATAACACTGGCTGGAAAATCCTTTTGCACGACCGTCTGTTGTGGTAAGTATCCGATTTCGTTCTTCTTTAGATTATACTTTATGTTACCGCTGTTGAGTTTCCTTAACCCAACGATTCCCTTTAGGAGCGTACTCTTACCGGAGCCGTTCTCCCCAACTATGCACAGATAGTCACCCTTATCTATCTCAAAGGAGACGTTATCCACTGCAACTTTGTTTTCGTAGTTGATTACTAGATTTTCACACTGTATTAAACTCATGCTTTACACCTCTCAAGCCTCTCAATATGAAACTGATTTTCATTTTCATATTTTATTATATAGCAAGTGTGCTAAAAAGTCAATAGGTGTTTTGAAATTTTAAAAAAATTTCGGAATGATGTGGGTATCATTCCGAAAACATGATTCTAAAATTTTAACTTTTCACACATAGTGTAGACTTCGTCAGCATCCACAGTGAGAAACTTGCCGTTTTCGTAGAGAATCTCTCCGTTGACCATGGTCATTAGAACGTTCTGCTTACTACCGCTATAGGTTAGATTTTTCTCAAAGTTGTAGATTGGATGCATATTAGGTTGATGCATATCTATCACGATGATGTCGGCTTTTTTGCCCACCTCTAGGGTGTCGACTTGGTTTAGAGACATGGCTCTCGCACCGCCGACGGTAGCCATCTGTAGAACTTTTTCCGCTGGACACGCTGAGGCTTCGCCTGTTTTATACTTCTGTAGTGCCGTGACTAGATACATCTCACGGAACATATCAAGAGCGTTGTTACTAGCTGAACCATCCGTGCCTATGGCTAAGTTGATTCCTTGGTTTAACATCTCCGTAATAGGTGCGATTCCACTCGCTAATTTAAGGTTTGAGGACGGATTCGTTACGACCCACAAATCCTTATCTTTAAAGATTTTGAACCCTGCCTCACTCATATACACGCAATGAAAACTACCGCCACCATATTCAAACAACCCGATATCGTTGAAAAGTTGTGTAGGAGTCTTACCATAACGTTGTATGCAGTCTGTGACCTCTTTTTTCGTCTCACTGGAGTGCATATACACTGGCGATTTATACGTGTGTGACAAGTCGGCAATGCCTAACATCAAGTTTAATGAAGTCGTGTATTCAGCATGAAATCCTAACCTATATGAGATTAAATCATGATAGGAGTTGTACTTTAAATAGTAGTCTTCAAGAGCCTCCACACTGTCTTTGAAGTCGTTCACTGTGCCACACAAGACGGTTCTAAAACCTACATCTATAGATGCTTTGGTTACATCTTCGGGCATGGAATACATATCAAAACAGGCTGAGATTCCACTGGTTAGATACTCCATGTATGCCAACTTACTAAACCAATATATCTGTTCATGGGTTAGAGTAGCCTCTAATGGAAAAACCTTGTCGTATAGCCACTCTTTCAATGGGAGGTCATCAGCGTAGGAACGTAGGCACGTCATAGGGGAGTGCGTGTGGGCGTTCTTAAAACTTGGCATGATTACGTTGCCATCTAAGTCCACCTCTCTGTCGAAACTTTCAGGGATGTCCAGTGGCTCACCTATGTAACTGATACTATCGCCTTGTGTGTGCAACTCCATACCCTCTAGGATTTTCTCACCCTCGTTCATGGTGAGAATTTTTCCGTTGTAAAATCTGACTTTCATAAGTTCTGTACTCCTTTCTG
>CAZWRW010000303.1:0-2121 GCA_964636465.1 uncultured Ruminococcus sp.
TGGGCGAAAAGTTCTTAGAGAGTTTTTCATCCGTGTATATGGCTAACATGATGTCCTTTGAAGATTAACTACATTTCGGAACGTCTGCACGGCGTTCCGATTTTTTTTTTAATGTCGTATGGATATCTGTAAGGTTTGAAAATCTCATGTAGGGAACGGGCTGTGACCGTTCCTAAATTTGACGAAGTCAAATCATTTGTGGATATTTTGTAATTTTGCGAAGTAAAATTAACGTTTCAAAAAAATTTTCGATAAAACATACAAATAGTGCATTGACAACGCCATAGTAATATGGTATCATATAGTATATAGATGATTCGTTTTGAAAGGAAGTGCTTTAAATTTTATGAAAAAATTTACATTGAAGAGGCTGTTTGCTGGTTTAATGGCAGTCACTATGACGTTCGCATTAGGTGCGTGTAGCGGAAGTAGTGATAGTTCTTCGGATTCCTCCGAGGATAGAACCAAAGATGCTGACGAGGTGGAAGTCGCTGACCTTGGCGACAAGTACGCTAATGATGTTGACATCTCTGGACAGGAGATAGTTTGGCTATCTTACTACGATATCAACCCTAGTACCAATCAGGATAGAAGTGTAGCTTTGACACTCTTTGAAGATACTTACGGCGGTAAGATTAAGTATGTACAGACTACCTCTGCTACTAAGTTCGACGACCTCGCAAACATGATTTTGGCTGACAGCCAAGTCGATATGTTCCCATACGAATGGGACAGTTTGCCTAATGGTGTATCAAAGAACCAGTACGACCCCCTCGATGATTACATAGACCTCGATGATGACCTTTGGAGCGACATGAAAGATGTAGCTGATAGTTTCGTATATCAAGGCAAACACTATGTAATACCTTACTGTATCTCCGACCCTGTAATGATTCAGTATAGCCGTGAACTCATGCAAGAAGAAGGTCTCGATGACCCTTACGAACTCTATCAAGAGGGTAAATGGGATTGGGATTCATTCTTGAGCATGATGCAAACTTTCGTTAAGAATGCCGACGACGGTGAAGAACGTTATGGTATCAATGGATGGTTCGGACAAGCAGTAGTACAATCTACAGGTAAGACTATCGTATCTTACGATGGTACGACATTCTCAAACAACATAAACGACTCACAGATTGAAAAGGCTGAACAACTTCTTCAACAGATAGCCTCCGAAAATCTCTATGACCCTACTTGGAAATCTTACTTCCCTGAAGATGGCTTGACTCTATTCTATGCTATGGGTGGTACTTGGTCACTAGGTGAATCTAACGGTAAAAATCCAGATGGCGACATCATGATAGTACCATTCCCTAAAGACCCTGACGCCGATGCTTATTATGCTTGTGCTAACTACGGTGCTAAGATGTTAGTAAAGGGTTCTAAATATCCTGAGGCTGTAGCTACTTACATCAAGTGTGAGAGAATAGCTCAAGTTGAGGATGAGTATAAAGAAGCTACTAAGGCAAAAGATTTAATCCAAACACAGAACTCTAAGGGTGAAGTGGTTAAGTACATCACTGAGGAACAGTACGATGCTTACATGGGTTACGTTGAAAACGACATCGTGCCAGTGTTTGACTACGGTTTCGGTATGGGTTCAAGAATGTACGGCGACGGCGACTACACTTACGAAACTCGTGGTGTTATGAACAACTTAATGGAGGCTCTCCTAAATGGTGAGGTCAGCACTTGGGCAGAACTTCGTGAGGCTTGGGCATCCGTTGTGGACACTGAAATCGCTAAGTTTAACTAAGATTATTGAAAATAAATATATACTCTACGGAACGCCATCCACGGCGTTCCGATGTTTTTTTAGGTTTGAAAATCCTGTGTAGGGAACGGGCTGTGACCGTTCCTAAATTTGACGAAGTCAAATCAATGTTTGTGTTTTGTAATTTTAATGAACAATCAATCACACTGCGTGTGATTCTGCGGAACGACGTGGGTGTCATTCCGTACAAGGACAATAAAATTTTTATTCAAACCATACCCCATGTTGATTTGGGTGTACGGAACGTCGCCCACGGCGTTCCGATGTTTTTTTAGGTTTGAAAATCCTGTGTAGGGAACGGGCTGTGACCGTTCCTAAATTTGACGAAGTCAAATCAATGTTTG